>JBKJSI010000841.1:0-9378 GCA_046595915.1 Pirellulaceae bacterium | reverse complement strand
GAATTTGCGACGATTTTTTATGGGCACCTAGCGAGCTTTTCGGAAACCGCCAAGTACATTGACGACCCCGTGATGCTCCAAGTCCTCAAAAAAGCCCAGATGGCCCACTTCAGCCGGGTACTCGCGAGCGACTGGAGCGACGAATATTTAAGCCACAGCCTGCAAGTCGGCAAAACCCACGCTGATCGGGGAATTCGCCCCGAGTTATTTCTCGGCTCCTATCGAACTTACTTTGAATTCTGTCTCAAAAAGCTAGAAGACTGGGACGAGGAAACACCGACCGCCGCGACGACTGAGATGCGGACGACAGCAATCACGCTCTTCAAGGCAATCCTCCTTGATATTGGCGTAACGCTAGACGCCTATTTCGATCGCCTTACCGGCGACTTACGCCAAGCGCTGGGATTGTACTGGTCAGCAAACCGAGAATTAAGAAGTTTTGCGGAACTCACATCGCACGATCTCAAAACGCCGCTCGCGACGGTAGCGAATCTGTGCGAGGAAGTCGTCGACGAGTTCGGCGAGCAGATTCCGCCTGGCGCTAAGGAGCTTATCGAAAAGGCGCGGAATCGAACTTATCGCATGAGCACCATGATCGACGAACTCCTCAGCGCGTCGGTCCATGCCGCGACGGAAAATGCCTCGACGGCCTCGCTGAAAAAAATCTTGGAAGACGCAGTCGACGAAGTGCGGCCGCTCGCGGATCAGAAGGGAGTCAAACTGAAGCTAATCGAACCAATTTCGGCCGGTGTAGCCGATAAGGTGAGGCTGCGAGAAACGTGCCACAATCTACTTACCAATGCGATTAAGTTCATTCATCACGAGAGTGGGCTGATCGAGCTCGCTACGAAAGAAGAGGAAGGCGGCATTCTCCTCTCGATTCGCGACAACGGCCCCGGAATCCCTCCTAGCGAAATCGATCGAATTTTCGCGCCCTTTCATCGAATTTCCCGCGACCGCGCCAAACCGGGCTCTGGACTCGGACTCTATTTCACCAAACAACTAGTCGAACAATTTCGCGGCAAAATCTGGGTCAAATCCGAGCCCGGAGAAGGAGCATCGTTTTTCATTCGAATACCGAAAAAAACGGAAACCGAAAAATAGCATTCCCTGAGTCGATATGTTTGAAAGCCTGGCGAAATGTCCTGCGAAGTTTATTAGAATCTATCTGCGACAATTGCCCCTCATTCCTTCGAGATACATTATGCGACTAGAAAAGTTGAGTCTGCTTCTATTGCTGCTCCAAATTCCTTCCCTGACAAGCGCCGCGACGGTAATTCATGCCGGCAAACTAATTGATGGCAAGACAGACGCCGCCCAGAGCGAGATGTCGATCGTCATCGAAGAAGGCAAAATCACGAGCGTCGTCAAAGGCTATATCGCCGCGAAGGACGGCGACAAAGTCATCGACCTCAAGGCATATACCGTGCTTCCGGGCCTCATGGACATGCATACGCACCTGATGTCGCAGCACAGCAAGGACTCTTACACCGAACGCTTCTTCATGGAGCAGGCTGACTACGCACTGCGGTCAACCGTCTATGCCAGGGCCACACTGATGGCCGGTTTCACTACCGTCCGCGATCTGGGCGACAACGGAGTGAATTCGATCGCGCTGCGGAAAGCGATCACGGAAGGCTGGATTCCAGGCCCGCGCATTTTCACCGCTGGAAAATCGATCGCCAGCACCGGCGGCCATGCCGACCCGTCCAACGCATTGCGCGGCGAATTTAAGCGCGATCCGGGACCGGTCGATGGAGTAGTCGATGGCGCAGATGACGCCCGCAAAGCCGTTCGCCAGCGCTACAAAGATGGCAGCGACCTCATCAAGATCACGGCAACCGGCGGCGTACTCAGCCTCGCCGCGAATGGCCAAAACCCCCAATTCACCGACGAGGAACTCAAAGCCATCGTCGAAACCGCCAAGGACTATGGCATGGCCGTGGCGGTTCATGCGCATGGAACTGAAGGAATGAAGCGCGCCGCCTTGGCGGGCGTAACTTCCATCGAACATGGCACTTACATGACCGAAGAAGTCATGGAAATCATGAAGAAAAACAACGTGATTTGGGTGCCAACGCTTATGGCCGGTGAATGGGTAGGCAACAAAGCGAAGGAACCAGGTTACTTTCCCGAAGTCGTCCGCCCCAAAGCAGCCGCAATCGGTCCCGCGATGCAAGCGACTTTCAAAAAAGGCTACGCCGCCGGCGTAAAAATTGCCTTTGGCACCGATACCGGAGTTTCACCTCACGGCGAAAACGCCCACGAATTCGAACTGATGGTGGCCGCAGGCATGCCGCCCATGGAAGCAATCCAGTCCGCCACTCGCGAAGCGTCCAAACTCTTGCGGGTCGACGATCGCTTAGGCTCGATAGAACCCAAAAAAATCGCAGACATTGTCGCCGTCAAAGGCGATCCCCTCAAGGAAATCGCTCGCATGCGCGACGTGGTCTTCGTGATGAAGGAAGGCGTTGTCTACAAGAATCCCTAGCCAACCTGAAATACCCGCAATGGCCTTTGGCTACTGCGAAGTTGCCTGACTTTCAGCGCTATGATTCTCGCCGTTGCTCCCGCGCGGCCTATCGCCAACGAGATCATATTTCTCAAGCAGTCGATAGAGCTTCCTGCGGTCGATCCCCATCCTCCGCGCCGCGCGGGTCTTGTTGCCATTCTCGCGCGCCAACACTTCGACAACCTTTGACTTCTCAATCGACGCCAGGTTGTCGTAAGGCTCAGTCGACCCACTTGTAACGCGCAGCTCGCCGCTTTGACAAACCTCAAGCGGTAGGTCAGCCGCACGGATGACACCATCATCCGAGAGGATCTTGGCTCGCTCCACCGCATTGATGAGTTGGCGAACATTACCCGGCCAGCCATAGCGGCAAAGCATCGCCAGGGCCTGAGGCTCGATTTGCCACTCCGAACCCAAGAAATGTTCTGCCAAGATTCGCACATCCCCCGCCCGATCGCGCAGCGGCGGCACGATGAGCGACATCACGTTAATTCGATAGTAAAGATCCTCGCGAAAACGGCCTTCCGCAACCTCTTTTGCCATGTTGCGGTTCGTCGCGGCAACAAGGCGAACATCAATGCGCCGTTCTTTCACGGATCCAACGCGCCGCATCGATCCATCTTCCAGTACCCGTAAGAGCTTCGCTTGCAAACTGCCTGGCATTTCACCGATTTCGTCGATGAAAAGCGTCCCGCCGTCGGCGACCTCAAATAAACCTTGCTTGTCGGCAACTGCGCCGGTGAAGCTTCCCTTCTCGTGGCCAAAAAGTTCGCTTTCAAGCAACGACTCCGGCAGTGCCGCGCAATTAACGATCACAAGCGGTTTCTCCGCCCGATCACTGGTCTCATGTAATGCCTTTGCGACCAGTTCCTTGCCGACGCCGCTTTCACCTTGAATCAAAATTGCCTTGCCGCTCGGCCCCGCCTTGCCAATCAGCCGTCGAAGTTCATGAACCGCCGGCGAATCGCCAAGAATCAAAGTCTTGGGCGTCCGCTGCCTCAGGACCGCCTTCAGTTGCAAGTTTTCCTTCTTCAGCGAACGTCGTTCGTAAACCTTCTCAACCAGCTGCTCGAGTTCATTGAGCGGAAAAGGTTTTGTGAGAAAATCGACTGCACCAAGTTTCATCGCTTGAACCGCGAACTCGATCGTCCCCTGCCCCGTGAGCATGATCACTTCACATTCCGGGTGCATCGCCCGAAATTTCTCGAGCAGCTCTATCCCCGACATCCCATGCATCACTAGATCGATGATCGCCACATCAAACAGCCGACGGTGGGAGATCCGAATGGCATCTTCTCCGCTCGGCGCCTCTGCGACCGCAAAATTCCGCCTCTGAAAGCGACGAACTAGGGTCTCGCGAAATTCCGCATCATCGTCAACGATGAGCAGGTCGATACGTTTTTCCATGCCAATTCGCCCGCCGGCGTAAGTTTTCTCGTAACATTGCCCCAGTGAATGCGAAGCAAACCTTATTCCATCGCAATCTCGCGTGCTGATATGTTGTTTTTACCGCTGAATTCCAGCATTCCGACGATGATAGGCCGAACGCCTGAATTCGCGCGCGCGATTCCGCACTCCCAGCCTGCCCGCATTCGCACAGCAGTCTAACGCGCGACCGCCACTTTGATTCCTAGAAAGCTCCGAAAAACGCGAATCGATGAAACCCGAAATCTCCAATCCGACATTAACCGAACTTGCCCTGTCAATTGCGAACGGAGATCTCACATCGGCCGACGCCCTGGAATCCGTTTTGGGATGCGCGAAAGCCGCGCAATCGGAAACCAATGCAGTTGCTGTTTGGCGAGACGAGGAAGCGCGACGAGAGGCAGCCGCGGCGGACGCATCGGTTCGAGAGGGGAAATGGATGGGACATCTCCATGGGGTGCCCATGTCGATCAAGGAGTGCTTTGACCTTGCCGGAACGCCCTCAACCATGGGACTACCAAGCCGCGCCCATCAAAATGCAACCGAAGATGGCGAAATCGTCCGACGTCTCCGCCGCGCCGGCGCAATCATTTTTGCTAAGACTAACGTGCCGCAGTTGATGATCTCGCATGAAACCTGCAATCCGCTTTATGGCAGGACAAATAATCCTTGGGATGCCGAACGAACTCCCGGCGGAAGTTCAGGCGGGGAAGCCGCGCTGATTGCTTCTGGAGGCTCGCCTGGAGGTTTGGGAAGTGACCTGGGGGGAAGCATCCGCGTTCCCTGTCATTTCTGTGGCATCACGGGACTTAAGCCGACTTCAGGTCGTTTGCCCAGACATGGCGGAATCGGCTCCATGCGTGGCCTCGATGCGGTCATCTTTCAGCCAGGACCCATGGCGCAGAACGTCACGGATTGCGCTCGAATCCTGGATGCTATTTGCGATTCCGCTGATTCCGCTCCCTCTCCCCAGGCGCCGCCCTTGCCCCTTGGCGATTGGGCAAAAATCGACGTTAAGGGAATGCGAATCGGCTACTTTGTTGAAGATGGCATCTTTCCACCGTCGCCTTCAATCAAGCGCGCAGTACTTGAATCGATGGGGCATTTACGAAACCGCGGCGCTGAAATCCTCGAGTTCGCGCCGCTCGAAAATCAGCGCGCGTTTGAACTTTTTTTGGCCGCATTATCTGCCGATGGCGCGGCCGATCATTTTCAGTTTGTTAAAGGAAATCCGCGGGAGCGCGCCGTGAGCAGGCTAATTCGTCTCATGGCGCTGCCGATGTGGTTTCGGCGAGTAATGGCTTTTGGAGTCGCAACTTCAGGCGATCAGTGGCTATCGAAAATCCTGGTCAGCGGCGGTGAGATGTCCGTCGCTAAGTATTGGCAATTGACCCGCGAGATTCAGATCCTCGCTCGTCAATGCATGTCTCGGTTTCGCCAGTTGCAGCTCAGCGCTCTGGTTTTTCCCGTGTACGCGTTGCCGGCGGTGAAACATGGCGACGCGATCGATGCACTTCCGGCAGCGAGTTACTCCATTTTTACGAATGTGCTGGGAACCCCCTGCGGAGCGGTGCCCGTCACCAAGGTCCAAAATGACGAGGAGGGCGCTCGCCCGAAAACCAGAGATTCCGCCCTTCGAGCAGCTACACGAGCGGAAACCGGTTCGACCGGCCTTCCGATTGGCGTTCAGGTGATGGCGGACTATTGGCGAGAAGACATCGCCTTGGCGGTGATGAAGGCAATCGAAGACGGCGCTGGCTTTCAAGACAGGCCACCCCCACGATGGGTGGTAAAGTGATTTTGCGAGATTCTGGGCGGTATTTTCCTTATCTCCTAGTTGTCTCCACTTCACCCAGTCGATATGATTTTGAGACTCGGTATCATTAAGGCAAAGACAAGCACCCTGAGTCCGAGGCGGAAGAATCGATATGGACGACGCGATTCCCCTTCAATTTGTAGCGGCTGGCAACTCTGCCATCGTACTTCACGTCGAGGGGCAACCGGAGAGCGTTCAGCGCCTTGCAGAGATGGGCGTTTGCTGCGGCCGGCCATTGGAAGTGATTCAAGGCGGAAACCACTGCATTGTTCAGCTCGATGGTTCGCGCCTTTGTTTGCGGAACGACAGCGAATGTCATGTGCTGGTACGGGTAGGCTCGTGACCACGACGCGACTTTCCGACGTGAAGGTTGGCGAAAGCGCCACGGTTGTGGAAGTGGAAGGCAGCGACGAAGTAGCGATTCGCCTCATGGAAATGGGGATTGTTCAAGGCGCGGTTATTTCAACGCTTGGAGCGGCGCCGCTGGGTGACCCACTGGAATATGCGCTCCGGGGCTATCGATTAAGTTTGCGACGCGCCGAAGCGCAACGTGTTTTAGTGCAGTAATTCAATGAACGCCCTGAGAAGCGGCAAAGGCGCGATTGGAAAATGACGACCGCCGCAACTGCCTTGATCCGTGTCGCCTTGCTTGGCAATCCTAATACGGGAAAATCAACGCTCTTTAACGCGATTAGCGGTGGTAGGCAGCAGACGGGGAACTATCCCGGAGTCACTGTCGAGAAAAAGTCGGCCAAGTTTGAATTCGAAGGCGCTGGCTTCGAAGCGATCGATCTGCCAGGGACTTATAGCCTAGCGCCAAAATCTCCCGACGAAATGGTCGCCGTCGATGTGCTGTTAGGTCGGCAAGTAGGCGAAGAGCGTCCGGATGTCCTCGTTTGCGTTGTCGACGTTTCCAATCTGGAACGCAATCTCTACCTCGTCAGCCAGGCGCTTGAGCTACAACTCCCAGTCGTCCTTGCTCTCAACATGTGCGACGTCGCGGAACAGCAAGGACAATCGATTAACGACGTCGGACTTGCCAAACGCCTAGGGATCGCGGTTGTTCGCGTACAAGCCAATCGCGGACTCGGCGTTGCGGAACTCAAACGGGCAATCGCTCGCACGAGTGAACTGGATGAACAACATCTGGGGCAGGTCAAAAGCCCATTGCCAACGGCCTTGCTCGACGAAGCCAAAAAACTCTGCGCCTTCGCCGTCGACGCCGGCGAGAATGTCCCCGAGTTTTTGGCCGCGCGCCTGATCCTCGATTCCACGGGCTATCTAGAACATTGCGACCGACTCGCCCTAACACCTCGCATGCGAGCAGAGTTGGCGGAATCGCGCAAAAGGCTCAAAGCGGGGGGAATGGCGATTCCCGCGATCGAGCCGATTTCACGGTATCAGTGGATTGGCAAAACGCTCGACGGAGTGGTTACTCGTCCGAGCACGCGAAAATTGACTTGGGGCGACAAGGCGGACGCGATTCTCACGCATCGCGTCTGGGGAACCTTGGTGTTCCTCACGGTGATGATCGCCATTTTTCAATCGGTCTTTGTCATCGGCGGCCCTGCCGGCGACTTGCTTGATACTTGGCTCCTTCAACCCGCCACGGAACTTGTCGAAGGCCTGCTTGCTGAAGGCCCGCTGCGTTCACTTCTGACACATGGCGTGATCCAAGGCGTCGGCGGCGTCCTCGTTTTCCTTCCACAGATTCTGACGCTATTCCTCTTCATCGCGATCCTCGAAGACTGCGGTTATATGGCTCGCGCCGCGTACTTGATGGATCGCCTGATGACGAATGTGGGGCTCTCAGGAAAGTCCTTTATCCCGCTGTTGTCTTCCTTTGCTTGTGCGGTGCCGGGGATCATGGCGACTCGCACCATCGAAAATCGCCGCGATCGTATGGTGACGATCTTGGTTGCGCCGCTGATGTCGTGTAGTGCGCGGTTGCCGGTTTACACACTTCTCATCGGCGCTTTCGTTCCGCAGCTTTTTTGGCTCGGTGGCATTCTTTCGCTTCAAGCCTTCGTGATGCTCTCGATGTACTTGGTCGGTGGAGTCGCGGCGATTTTGGCGGCTTGGCTCTTCAAGAAAACACTCTTCCGCGGCCCCACGCCGCCCTTTGTAATGGAGCTACCGGCATACAAATGGCCAGGCGTCAGAATTGTAGCGCGACGCGTATTTGATAGCGGTTGGTCCTTTGTTCAGCGCGCCGGAACGCTGATTTTAGCGGTCACGATTTTGACCTGGGCTGCGGGATACTTCCCACGCGACGCTTCGAAAATACCAAATGACCTCTTAGCCAAGCACAATGAACTTCAATCGCAGGTCGACGCTGCCACCGCCGAGTTACAGAAATTGGAAGACAGATTGAAAAACGTCGAAGCAGATATCAGAGGGGAATTCTCGTACTTACCAGGTGCTGTACCACCTTCGGTCGGCGAACTGACCACACAAAAGGAGCAGCTCCAGACCAAGCTGGCGAAAAGCCAGAATGATTTGAATTCAACGGAGAAGCAATTGGGCACAGTCGGATTCGCGATTGAAAGTGAATACCTCCGCGATAGTTATTTGGGTCGAGCAGGTCGCGCCATTGAGCCGGTGGTCAAACCGCTGGGCTGGGACTGGCGCATCGGCTGTGCCGCTATCGCTTCGTTTCCCGCTCGGGAAGTTGTGGTGGCGACTCTGGGCGTGATCTACAACCTTGATACCGAAGCCGACGAATCCGGTTCACAGCTCCAAGGCGCCCTCAAATCGGCCACCTGGGACGGCACAAATCGCAAAGTCTTCTCCCTTGCTACTGCCCTGAGCCTGATGGTGTTTTTCTCGCTTTGCGCCCAATGCTCATCGACGCTGGTCGTAATCCGCCGCGAAACCGGCAATTGGTTCTGGCCGCTCTTTACGTTCGTCTACATGACTACACTGGCTTATGTAGCGGCTTTAGTCACGTATCAAGTCGCCTCGTGGCTGGGAGCGTAATCATGCAGTTAGTGCTAACACTTACGCTGATTGCGATCGCAGCGGCATATGTGCTGTACTCCATCGCACGAACATGGTTTAGCAACGTTCAAAGCGGCGCCTGCGGAGGCGGATGCAAATCGTGCCCCCAAGGCAAAAGAAAAGGGGAACCAATCACCCTGGTTCCCCTGCAAAACTTCAGTAGTCGTTAAGCGACTTGAAGACTATCGGCTGCTGGCGGCAGTGTCGCTGGGGTTGGCAATTGGCTTGAGTTCAATCGTCTTGAGTTCACTCGGCTTTGTTTCGGCTGGGATTTCAACGGAAACCACGCTGGCAGTCGCTTTGCAAATCGCGGTGGCGCCTTTGCCCAAGTCGGTAAAGATCTCGATGTTCTGGGCAATTTCGACGGCTGTGTCGCCGGCAGTGAAGGTCACGGGGATAATGTGCGCGGTTTTTGCTTCATCCGAATCAGGTTTGATCTCGAAGCAATCATGCTCGCATTTGACTTTGAGAACCTTAAAGGGCGTCTTGGCTTTGACCACGACGACTTTTTTGATCGTCTCGCCCGCTTTCAAAGTGCCTAACACGAGCGACTGGGGGCTCACGGTAAGCGGAGCGACAACGCGACCTTCGACTGCGACCTTCACACTGGAGGTCGCCGAATCAT
>JBKJSI010000777.1:0-6867 GCA_046595915.1 Pirellulaceae bacterium | reverse complement strand
CTCAAAGCCGCCCCATTAGAACTCGGAAAACTAATCTCCAGCCCCAATGATTTCGTAGGCGAAGCGATCGAATTCGACGCCATCGCCCGTCGCGTCGTCGAGATCCCGATCGAAAATGAAAGCGACCGCAAACGGCTCCAGCTCGATCGCTACTTCCAAGTCGACATCATCATCCCCAAACCGATCCGTACGCTGGTCAAAGACAAAGACGGCATCGAACATGAAGTCCAGCAAGAGAATTTCCCATTAACTCTTTGCACGACCGAGCCACCGCCCGGCCTTGCTATCGGCGAAGACATCCGCGAACCGATCCGCGCCAAAGCCTTCTTCTTCAAACTCTGGGCCTACGAATCGAAATTCGCCAAAGCCCAAGCCGCCGACACAATGCAAGTCAGCCCCCTCTTCATTACCGCTACGCTCGAGCGCGTCCCGCCCCAAGAACTCGCCACCAGTTCATTGATTTGGCTCATCTGCGGCGCCACCGGCATTCTCGCCGCCATCGCCCTCTGGGGCTATTTGCTCATCCGCAGCGACGATCAGCGCGAGCGACAACAAAGACACGCAACCGCAGATTTCATCCAGCCGGTGGAAATCTCGCAGACTTCGGCCGACGCGCAATAGTCCCGCGAATGCCACAAGTTCGTGGCCACTTGACGTTAAGCCGCGAAATGCGACATTTTTTGTCGCTACGAACACGCACAAGCTGCCTATTTTGCCGGAGAATTTTGAGATGAAGCGCGCAAAGATCACGATCGTCGGCGCAGGAAACGTCGGCGCCACCACCGCACACTGGTGCGCAGCCGCCGAACTCGGCGACATCGTCCTCCTCGATATCCCCGCCGTCGAAAAAATGCCCGCCGGCAAAGCTCTCGACCTCGCCCAATCGGGCCCGATCTGCGGCTTCGATGCAAAAATCATCGGCACCAACAGTTACGACGACGCTAAAGACTCCGACGTGGTCGTGGTCACCGCCGGCATCGCCCGCAAGCCTGGCATGAGCCGAGACGACTTATTGAGCACCAATGCCAAGATCGTCAGCTCAGTCGCCGAAGAGATCAAACGCACCAGCCCCAATGCGGTCGTGATCGTCGTCAGCAACCCGCTCGACGCCATGGTCCAGCGAGTCTTCCAAGTCACCGGCTTCCCCAGCCAGCGCGTCATCGGCCAGGCAGGCGTCCTCGACACTGCCCGCTATCGCACCTTCATCTCGATGGAACTCGGCGTCAGCGTGGAAGATGTTTCGGCACTCCTCATGGGCGGCCACGGCGACACCATGGTCCCGATGCCCGACTACACCAGTGTTGGCGGAATTCCAGTCAAAAAGCTGATTCCTAAGGCTCGCCTTGATGAAATCGTTAACCGTGCCCGTAACGGGGGTGCCGAGATCGTCGGCCTCCTGAAAACCGGCAGCGCCTACTACGCTCCCGCCGCCGCAACGACGCAAATGGTCGAAGCCGTCATCAAGGACAAAAAGCGAGTGATCCCGTGTGCCGCCTACTGCGACAAGGAATACGGAGTCGGCGGCTACTATGTCGGCGTCCCCGTCATCCTAGGCAGCGCCGGCGTCGAGAAGATCATCGAACTCGAACTCTCCACCGAAGAACAAGCCGACTTCACCAAGAGCGTCAACGCAGTGAAAGAACTGGTGAAGGTAATGAGCGGCCTACTAGCTGGCTAAAAAACGTAGCCGGCGTCGCTCCCGCGACGCGAGCTTTGTACTCTGCCTACTCAAAACCGTGTAGCACCGATTGGCGTACTCGCCTATCGGTGCGGCGCAGCCGCAAGAAGCACCCCACCAATCACCCCGCCTGTTTCAATTCCGCACCTCAGCAAATTCGCCCCATCGCGCGCATTTTTACTCGCACTGTAGTCAATCGGCGCGCAGCCGACTTCCCCTAGTCGCGAACCTCCGACGACTAAAGTCAAGGGCAACTCCGCGCATGTTCCTGATCAACATCTTCAAGCGCACCTTCAATTCCAACCTCAGAACCGTCAAAGCTAGCGCCGCCGAACGTTCCACGCTCGACGCCCTCGGCATACAGCAGCCCACTGTCCAAAATTATCTCGCCTGGCGCCGGGGCCTCCTCGCCTTCGTGATTATCGCTTCCACCGTCGGCATCGCCGTCGATCGATATCGCGAGTGGACCGAAGAAGAGGGTGGCATCGACATTTACGAAGAACTCGAAGAGCATTTTTCGTCAGTAGTCCCGCCCGGGATCGATCTTGAGAAAGCGAAGGAACAGGCCCAAGAAACAATCGACGAAGTCAAAGAAAACCTCCCCGACGCCGCCGAAGTCGAGGCCAAGGTCCGTGAAACGATCGAAGCGAACTCGCCCGACGAGAAAAAGCCCAACGAAGAAAAGCCCGAAGAACAAGACTCGACTGGCCCGGATCTGAGCTTCCAAGAGGCTCAGGACGAAGCGAAAGAAGAATCAGCGCCAGCAATGGAAGAGGCCACGTCCACCGAGGAAAAGCCAAAGACATTCCTCAGTAACAACGAGGAAATCATTCATAATGTCGCCTTCTACGGCATTCCCGTCGCCGCGCTAGCCGCAATGCTCCTTTGGACCCGCTACAAACTCAGCTCCACCCTCCTCATCGCCGCCTTCGCATTCTCATTCATGCTCCCGATCTTGCTCGCCTTCGCTCCCTGGAGTTGGTGGGATGGCGCCGATGCAATCCTTCCCGCCAACGCAACTCCCGCACAGAAACTCGAACACACGATCGAGGGACTAGTCGAAGGGGGCAAATACCTCGCCGCCCTGTTGCCAACTTTGCTCTCCCTCATTCCCGGCATCCAAAAAGCCTGCCTGCGAGTGAAAACCCTTCTGCCTCAATCGATCCTCCCCGGTTAGTTCCTCGTAACGCTCTCCCCCTTCTACGCGCTCTTCTTGCTGATCGTTTTCATTGCGATCAACCAAGTCCTCAGCACTCCACTCTTCTTCACCGGCATGATCCTCTTCATCGCAGCGCCGCTGATCTATGTCATTCGCGCCAAAGTCTTCACCGCCCCCCTCGCGACCTCCGAAGACTATAGCCGCATGCTCCTCACGCAAAAAATGGTCAGCGGCCTCACCGCCCTGGCCGGCGTGCTACTCCTCGTCTTCCTCGTCAGCAAAACCAGCGGCGACATCATGGGCATCCGCCTCTACGGCCTCGACTCGACAACCGCCCTCCTCACTCCGCTCGACCTCGTCGAATTGGTGATCCAAACGCTCAGTCGAGGCATGTTCATGACCGTCCTCGGCGCTGACCTCTTCATGCAAATGAACCTCTCCGCCTGGAAAAACACCCGCAGCTTTGAGGGAACTAAAGACGCCGCTGAATACAACGACATCATGAGCGAAATGCAACAAGTAACGGCAACAACGTAGCCGCCGTCGCTCCCGCGACGCGAGCTTTTAACTCTGCTTTCTCAAAACCGGGTAACACCGATTGGCGTACTTCGCCAATCGGTGTGGCGCAGCCGCAAGAACCATCTCGCTGAAGCCTAACCAAATTCATTTGCAATTTACCCAGACACGCTCCCACAATGAGCCCCTCCCTCCCAACCTCTCGGGGCTTCAATCCGTGCGCCACATCCTGCTCTCAATAATCCTCCTTCAAACTGCCATCGCATTCGCCCAGTCGCGCTCAGACTGGCCAAACTTCCGCGGCCCCACCCACCAAGGCGTCACCGACGCCAAAAACCTCCCGCTCAAGTGGTCGCAAACCGAAAACATCGCCTGGAAAGTCGAACTCCCCGGCCCCGGCGCATCGAGCCCCACCGTCTTCGGCGATCACATTTACCTCACCTGCTACTCCGGCTTCTTCGTCGAAGGCAAATCTGGCGGTTTGCAAAAAGACTTAAAGCGTCAGCTGCTCTGCTTTGACAAAACCGGCAAGCAGCTCTGGGAGAAAACGATCCCCGCCAAGCTCCCCGAAGAAGACTCCATCCGCGATCACGGTTTCGCGGGCAACACGCCCGCCGCCGACAAAGAAATGGTGATCTGCTTTTTCGGAAAGTCTGGTGTCTACGCATTCGATCACACCGGCAAAGAGCTCTGGCAAGCCGACGTCGGCGACAAAACCCACGGCTGGGGCAGCGCCGCCTCACCGGTGATCTACAAAGACCTCGTCTTCATCAACGCCAGCGTCGAGAGCGATTCGCTCATCGCCCTCGATCGCAAAACAGGCAAGCAAAAATGGAAAGCCCCCAAAATCCACGAAGCCTGGAACACGCCCGTCGTCATTGAGAACGTCAATCAGAAGCCCGAACTCATCATCGCCACGCAAGGCAGCGTCCACGCCTATAACCCCGACAATGGCAAACCGCTCTGGACCTGTGCCACCGATATCACCTGGTACATGGTCCCCAGCATCGTCGCCCACGAGGGCATCATCTACTGCCTCGGCGGGCGCAGCGGCGTCGCCGGCCTCGCCATCAAGAGCGGCGGCTCCGGCGACGTCACCAAAACCCATCGCATCTGGACCAGCCAAAAGGGCTCGAATGTCACGTCGCCGGTCTTCAAGGATGGCTACCTCTACTGGATGCACGAAAACCAAGAAGTGGCCTACTGCGCCGACGCCAAAACCGGCAAAGTGATTTACCAGCAGCGAATGAACCGCGCCGGCCAAGTCTACGCCTCGGCGCTACTATCCGGCGACCGAATCTATTACCTCACTCGCGACGGCAAAACCTTCGTCGTTGCCGCCAAGCCAACTTATGAAGAGCTCGCGGTGAATGATCTTCGCGATGGAGCAATTTTCAATGCGACCTTTGCGGTGGATGGGAAGCGGTTGTTGGTTCGGTCGGATAAGTTTTTGTATGCAATTGGCAAATAGGCGCCGCTCTGAGACCGCGCACGTGATTTCCCATGAGCAATGATTCGAGCGAGAGTGAGGAGGCAATTGCTGAATCGCTGCGTTTTTGTGAACACGAACGAGACCGGCTAAGGTGGTGCTCCCCCTTAACCAAGGTGTTGGAAGCAAAGCAGCAGGGGACGGCCATGAAATGGCTCATCGCCGCCACTCGAACTCTGCTGGAGTCCAACCCCTCTCCGAATCGCGACCGGCTGCTGGAAGACATTGCCTTCCTCGAATGTGGGGCATGTTCAGAGATGACTCTCGAAGAACTGGACGAACTTTGTCGAGAAATTTGGTATCGCAATCCTGTTAGGGACGACGCTCAGACGGCAGTATCCAAGCTCTGTGATTCCTACGCCATATACCGCTTCGCACCTCATCGAGTCTTATTTCCAACCTTCCAATCACCGATCGATATACTGATTTTTCGATTCGGCCCTAACGAATGGAACGAAGAAACGGTTTCGCGCCGCGAGAGCATTTTTGAGTGCTTCAGGCAAATGATGTTGGATGGGTAGCTCGGTTTGGTGTACTCACAAACCGGGCGCAGCAGGAAGCACTAAGCCGAGTATCGTGCAACAATCGGCGGCCAACATACTTCAAAGATCAAGCCGATCTTACCCTTGCCGCTTCACCATCGCCTCAATCCAAATCGGCGCAAACGGCGAAGTACACCCCTTAGCGCACGGATAGTCCCGATAAATCCCGAACTTCTCCCCAATCGCGATCGCCCGTTTGCGAAACTTGGGATGATGAATGCCAATCTCCGCCAGGCAGGTATTCATCGTCCACTGAACCTCCGGCGCAGCCTTTCCAAACTCCGCCTCAATGCGGTCTAACAGCGTCTCGATATCAATTCCCTCCGGACTCTTCACCACTCGCCCGGCCGTGAGTCGCCAAGCCGCCCGCGCACACCAACGGTCCTTCGCCGTCATCCACTTTTGGCGTAACTTCTCTTTGGCGGGGTGTTCCTTAATCACATAGGAATGCAGCCAATCCCCGACATGCGAAAACGCGGCGCCATGCACCAGCGTCTTCGGGTACTCCACCGATTTAACCAGCCGTTCCAGCTCATCGGCCGATAGCTCAGCCGGCTTCATGAGCAAGATTGCCAAAAGCTGAGCATCGGAATTGCCAGTCGCCCAAAGTTTCAGCGCCAGCTCGTGATTCGTCTTAATCTGCTTCGCGACAATGCGAGTATCGCCATGCTTGATGCCAAACTGATTCTCGCCCATCCCATATTTAATGTTATGCGCCCGCACCGTCGGGTTGCCCATGGATTCCAGCTTTTTGAGAATCTCAGGCACATTTCCAAGCGCACTCTTGGTGTTGTTGGGGCCTTCTGTTTTGACACTGCGCGGCTTGGCTTTCGGAGGCTTCGTCAATGACTTTCTTGCCGGGGATTTCTTTGCCATCGTTTTCGCTAGTGGTAAGTTGGCGATGTACGGAAAGGACAACATTTTCACTCAAAAATGTGCCACTGGCTATATGTCGCTCCCATCGCTCTTTGAATAGCCCTTGGTTCACGTACGCTCTACGTCCTTCAGGGTACCGCATGCAATACCACCCGGACTCGTGATAGTGCTTGCCGATGCGCGGCGCAGGTTGTCGAGTACGGCTGCGTCGAGCTATCCGAAATTCATCTAGGCCAGCCGCAATTTGGGGTGACGGCGCCAAGACGCAGGGTGATGTCGTTGCGGAACGTCGTTATTTTTCTGGGATGAGGGTGCGGGAGTCATGGGCGGCTAGGAATGTGGTTAATGCGCCTGCGGCTTGGGGGATGAGGGTTATTCGGCCGTTTCCGCGTAGTAGTTTTTGTGTCTCTAGGACGGTGAACATTGCGTCGGCAGTTTCGGGATCTTGGCTGATTCGGCAGAGGGCCTCGCCGACGAGTTGCGGCCGGATGGCGGCGGCTTTGGCGAATTCGACGGCGGCTTTCCGCTCGGCGGTGCTGGTGATAATGCTCACTTGATTGGCGCCATCTTGCTTGATCGCGCTGGTGACCTGGCGAAGTCGGTTGAC
>JBKJSI010000638.1:0-6205 GCA_046595915.1 Pirellulaceae bacterium | reverse complement strand
CCTGCGCCAACAACCAACCAGAGCCAGCGAGTTGCATCGCCGCCGCAAAGGTAAGGATCACGATCGATCCCATTCGAACCATTTTGGACATTGAACAAATCCTTAGATGGACGGCGTGATTCTGGTGGACCCGTTGAAGTGGCCCCAGTGAAGTAGACCCAGTGAGTAGACACTGTGAAACAGCATCGTCTATTTTACGATCGCCGATGCGCCCGAGAAAATAGCTTGCGTGCCCGATCTCGCGGAAAAGGTGAAATATCGACAATGGACTCCTCCCCGCCAGATCCCCTTGTCGATTGGATGACGCAAGAAGACGCCGCCTGGCTGCAAAGCGCATCCGCGCCAAACACCTTGGTCGAGCGCGTCTGCGATGGTTTCCGCGTCGCCGTCTGGAGACCAACGCGCAGCGCACCGCCCCGAGCCTGGCTAGCCGGAACGCTGCAAAATGGCGGCGTCGGCTTCTTCGATCCCCCCGCCGCCCTCACTGAAATCAGCGAAAATCAAGCCGAATCGTTACTGAAATTCATGGTTGAACAGTTCGCACCAACCGCCGCAATGGTGCAACTCATGCTCCCCAGCGGCTCCCCCGCCACCGAAAACACCGCCACCGAAAGTGCGGCCCTATCGAGTGGATTTCAATTCGGCGCCAACCTCCTCCTGGTAGGGCGCGAATGCTCCGAAGCCGAACTCGAGCCCATCGAGCCACCTTTAGCCTTCAAACCCAGCGGCGACGAACTCCCCAGCGTCCTCCAGCAAACCTACTCCGGAACCCTCGATTGCCCGCTTCTCTCGGGGAAACGACCTATTTCCGAGGTAATCGAGGGCTACGCATCCACCGGAACCAGCCAAAAATCCCTCTGGCGGACCCTTTTTCTCAATGATGTGCCACTCGGCTGCGTGCTAGTCGCCGCCCATCCCAAGCTCGAAATCACTGAATTGGTCTACATGGGCCTCATTCCCCAGGCCCGTGGCAAAAATTTAGGGCTTCGGCTCCTCATCGAAGCCGAGCGCCTGACCCTAGAAACCGGCAACCGCCGCATGGTAATTGGCGTCGATGGCGCCAATGAGCCTGCCCGCCGCATCTATGAAGAGTCCGGGTATGCCATTTGGGAGCAGAAAAGGGTCTTTTTATGGTTCCCCCAGTGAGATTCCTACCACCCGGTAACGAAAGGGCAGCGCCATAACAGACGCTTTGACACCTCTGGTCCAACCTTTTCATTGAAAATTCAAGTCAGCGACAAACCATTGGGATCGCTTTTTTGCACCTCGAGATAACCCAAATGACGTAAGTGGTTTGCAGCAAGCAAGTTGGTGCGGGCAGGTGTCGCAGCGAAATCGCCCTGGAATAGCTGCCGACACCTTATCCACGATGAAGAATTGTGGAAGAAGCGTTACCTTCGCTGGCCCGTTTTGGGTAATTGTTCGACGAAATAGGGCCAGATACCCACCGAGCCCGCATTCAGCCAATCGATTAGGGCATGTGCCACAAAATCGCAAGTTTGACAGCGGAGCTAGCAGGCATAGAATCCCGCCTCTTCGCTGTGCCCACCGCAGCGAAATTGGTTCCTTCAACTCGATTACCGCTTTCCAAGTCGACCGGCATTCTGCCGTCGCAATTCAATCCTCTTACTGTTTTCTGCGCTCATTTTGCGCGCAGTTCGCCAGATTCACTCGCCCCTTGGAATGGGATTCCCTGGATGCAACTCGTGATTTCGCAAGGCGATAGGGATATTACCCACGAAATCGCGCCATTGCTCTCCTTACGGATCGGGGAGGGGCGTTTTTCTGTCTTCTTCAGGAACTGGGTCACCTTCCAGCAACGTGGCCAGTCCGTATTGGTCGTTTGCCGCGACACGTTTACGATGGAGCGGACCCGAAAGCTCTTCTCCTCGCCGATCCAGGCCGTCTGCGAAGAGCGCTTTGGGCGATCAGTCGGCGTAACGTTCGACGTCGGCTCCCCTCAACCCGCTGCAGTGACTTCCCCCGTGGAAATCCCCGCCGCGACGATGGAAGAGAGCGCCACCTCGGACACAACGTCGCCTCCAATCGAGATGGACTCGAAATCACCAGCCACGAAGCCGGTGATTTCAAAACAACCATCCTCAAAACCACTGACCTCGAAGCTGCTGTTTTCCAACTCCCTGACAGGCGACGACTCGCCTGTTCCTCCCGCCCTTTCAAGGAAGCGTGAAATGACGCTCTGCGACGTAGTAGTTGGCGCTGCCAATCGCGTTGCCGTCACCGCGTCCAAGTCCGTCTCCGCCAACCTCGGTCGCGTCTCTCCTTTCTTCGTGCATGGCCCCACCGGCTCCGGCAAATCAGTTTTGATGCAAGCCTTAGCGACCGAAGTGCGCCGCCTCCCTTCGCGGCCCAAAGTCGTTTACATCTCGGCCGAGAGCTTTGTGAGTCAGTTCTGCGAAGCGATTCATGGCCACGGCTTTCCCGCTTTCCGCGCCAAGTTCCGCACGCCCGATCTCCTAGTCGTCGACGACGTGCAATTCCTCGGCGGCAAACGCGGCTCGATGAATGAATTCCAGCAAACGATCGACGATCTACTGCGAGCCGGCAAGCAAGTCGCCCTCGCCGCCGATCAACCACCCGGCGATCTCACCGCGCTCGGTTCAGAACTCATCAACCGCTTATCCGGCGGCCTCGTCTGCCCACTCGAAACGCCCGATCTCGAAATGCGCATGTCCCTCCTGCGGCGCTGGGGCAACGAATCGACTCCCAACGTCCCCGAAGAGGTTCTAAAACTCCTCGCCGAACGACTAACCGGCGACGTCCGCCCCCTCGCAGGCGCAATCCATCGTCTCCGCGCTTCGTCGATTGCCATGAATCAAAAAATCACGGTCGAGTTCGCCGAACGCACGCTCGCCGATGTCTTCCGCTCGGTCCACAAATTCGTCCGCCTCAGCGACATCGAAAAAGCGGTCTGCGAATCGTTCTCGGTCGATTCCACCAGCCTGCACTCCGCCAGCAAGTCCCGCGAAATCAGCCAACCGCGCATGCTCGCGATGTTCCTAGCCCGCAAGCTAACGCGAGCCCCCCTCTCCGAAATCGGCGAATACTTCGGCCGCCGCAGCCACAGCACGGTCATCTCCGCGCAAACCAAAGTCCAAGGCTGGATCAAAAAGAATTCCAAGATTGCTCTGGGACTGGAAGAGTGCGGAATCGAAGAAGCAATCCGCCGAGTTGAAGGCCGCCTCAAAGCAGTTTAAGGCACATGGATTAGCGTCGCCAACGGCTTCTCTAAGCAGATCCATTGGCGCCGCCTTCGCATCTGGATTGTGCATTCATAACTTTTCAATGACCGATGTCGCATAGTTCGTGACATCACTCAGAAGTCCCCTTCTTGGCAACTTCATTAGACAGCTCATTCAGATTCAATCTCCGCAAAGCCGGATAGCGAAAAATCATCACCGCCACCGTGACCAAGCATGCCAAGCCGCCGAAGATAGCGGTCGGCACGGCGCCAAAGAGGGCGGCCATCATGCCCGATTCAAATTCTCCCAGTTCATTGGAGGAACTCACGAAGACAGAATTGACGGAAGAAACTCTGCCTCGAATGGAGTCTGGCGAACTCAGCTGAATCGCCGAAGTGCGGATGATCACGCTGATGCTGTCAAATGCGCCGCTTGCGACGAGCGCCAGCGACGAGAGCCAAACATCTTTGCTGATCGCGAAGACGCAAATCGAAACGCCAAAGCCGGCCACGGCCGCAAACATGATCTTGCCGTGCCCTCTTCGCAGCGGAATGTAAACGAGGATGGCGCTCATCAGGAATGCGCCGATCGCCGGCGCGGAGCGTAAGAGCCCGAGTTCAATTGGGGTTGCATGGAGGATATCTTTGACATAGATCGGCAACAGCGCCGTGACGCCTCCCAGAAAGACGGAGATCATGTCGAGAGCCATAGCGGGAAAGAGGATCGGATTCCGCCAGACAAACTTGACGCCCAGAAGCAGATCCTCCAAGACCGATTTCGTGGGATCGAGTCGATTGGCTGCTGCCGGAGAAGTCTTGAGTTGCATCGAAAAAAGAAACGAGAGCAGAAGCAAGCCGCAAAGAATCGCGGCGGAATTGGAAATGCCGATGAAACCGAAGAGAACTCCTCCTAGCGCGGGTCCGGAGATGCGGGCGATCTGCAAACTGCTAGAGGAAATCGCCGCCGCTTGGGGAAGAAGCTCACGCGACACCATCGAGGGCACCAGCGTATAGATGGTTGGATGGGCGAAGGCGCGGACAGCGCCGGTGAGGAAAGAGGAGACAAAGAGCGCCGCGACTTGGAAGTGGATCGGCAGGCCAAAGCTTCCACGTTGCCCCAAAAACAAGAGAACCGAGGAAAAGAGACTGACCATCAAGAGTTTGTGAAGCACCGGTAATGGCTTGCGAAGATCAACGTAATATCCAGCGTAAAGCGCGAAGCCAATCGCGGGAACGGCTTCCGCGAGTCCCACTAATCCGAGGAATAAAGCGCTTTCGGTCAGCAGATACATCTGCCACCCCAGCAGGACCGCCTGCATCTGCATGGCGAGGACAAAACAAAACCGAACGGAGATCAGCTTGTAAAAATCAAAGGGCATGGAGGCGCTTCAATCCATTACGCGTTGGAGTAGGGCTGGCCAATCATAGTGAGAAGGACAAAAGTCGTCGCGGCGCAATCCAGACTCAAACAATATCGTACTCGTTCGCAAGCTCTGCTTGGAAACGCCCTGCCCCAGAGGCTCTGCCTCACCCTCAGCAAACACTTCATCTACAATTTGCCGGCGCCCATCAACTCTCCCAACCTCTGTGTCGGAGGTTGTCAGTCGCAGGAGATTTGGCCGAGTGAATGGCAAACTCGACAATTCGACGAGTGTTCTTCTGAAGATGGTGCGCCCATGAGAACTGCCGCGGATCTGATTGCCATTAGTTCGTTGCCGCTAATGCTCGCCTCTGCGATCCTCGTTGCGTTCCTACAGCTCTCTTGGCCGCTGAACATCATCGTCGTATTCAGGCCAGCCTTGGTGCTGCTCTGCTTCGCTTGCTATGTCGTTCTCACTGCGAGGGACTAGCCGCATGGTCTTGATCGCCGTTGATTTGCAATTGTCTTGGGGCGATCTGACAAAAATGCCATGGGACGTAGTTTGTATGAAATTGCCAAGCGTTACGGCTTACTTTGACGCCTTCCAATTCAGTGGATCGCCGAAGAGATTGTGATCGGTAACTCCTTTCAATCCTGAACCATCTACTCCAACCTCCCAAATCGAGATGTGCGGGCCATCCGAAAGTCCGTCGGACCACTGTTCGCGAAGAAAAAAGATACGCTTTGCCGAAGTGGTGAAAACGGGTCGGTCGCAGCCTCCCATTTTTGGCGTTACGCAAAGTTCCGCTGTGCCATCAGTCTTCGCAATGTAGATCTTTAGATCGGGCGAGAATTTGCCTTTGGAGTAGGCGATCCATTTTTCATCCATGGATTGAGTAGCGCCAGCTGGTCCCGCTATTGACTTGGGCGCGGCTGAACCGTCGGCGAGCACTGACATCCTGCCAAGCGTCGTCGAATAGATAATGTTCTTTCCGTCCGTACTAAAGCAAGGATCGAATGCGTATTGTCCATCGATTGTTAATTGCCGAAAATTCTTGCCATTGGCGTCGACAATGCAAATGACGCCGCCCAGTTCCCAGTTCGAAGCTAACCCTCCCCAGTTGTAGGACTTGTCGCGAGCAAACACGATCTTGCTTCCGTCAGGGGAAAACCGTGCGGCATTATCATTGGCGTCCACGGATGTTAATTGTGTTTTTGAACTGCCATCTCGTTTTATCTTGAAGAGATGGTCCGCGCGATCACCAGGAATACCCGCGCTATAAACAATCCACTCGCCATCGTCAGAGAAGCTGGCGGCGGTTTCATACTCCTCCGTCTCCGCAATACGAGTGACTTTCAAATCGGTGAGATCAAGCAAATAGAGATCGCGTTTTCCCTTGCCCAATCCATTGAAAAGAAGTGCGTCATCCTGGGGCGATATAGCGATCGTGCAGTCCGTTTGGCCCACGGGCCGACTATGATCGCGCGGCCCACTAAGCGGGCATCCACAGCAAAGAACCACCGTACAAATCGCGAATCGGAAGTTCGTTGTCATCTCCACCTACCTCGCTAACCAGCCATGCGTTGGGCGGTAACTGGGCTCGTATGAACCATCGAATTGCCTAATCAAGATACCACGCCAC
>JBKJSI010000630.1:0-23031 GCA_046595915.1 Pirellulaceae bacterium | reverse complement strand
GCCAGGTTTGAGTCGATCGCTTCACAGCGCGAAAACTACTTGTTGCCTTGCATGCAGATGAAGAGCGCGAAGAAGGTAAAACCTTCAATGAGGGCCGCCGCGATGATCATCGCGACTTGGATCGTACCGGCGACTTCCGGCTGACGAGCCATGCTCTCGACCGCAGACGCGGCGAGCTTGCTGATGCCATAAGCGGCGCCCATGGTCACGAGGCCAGCGCCAAAAGTCGAGCTGAAAACGAGCCAACCATCATTGCCATTGGTAGCAGCAGGACCCTGAGCCATTGCAGGAACCGCCATGCAGAGAACCGCGACCACTGCGACAAAAGCCATCGAAGCAAACTTGTTCACGAGACCAATCTCCTTTCAAACAACCAAAACTAAAGTGAGCCACAATTGAATATCTGATTCCACCACCGCAAAGCGTTACCGCTAGTGATGATGGAGAACGGAATCGATGAAGAGCGCTGACAAAAATGTGAAAACGTAAGCCTGCAGGAATGCTACGAAGAGCTCCAGCAGACTTAGCGCCGTTACACCTAGAATGGAAATCGGGGCGGCGATGTACCAGGAGCCGCCCGTCATTTGTTGAACGTTGTGAAGTTCGAACGCGATGAACATGATTGAGACGAGCACCAAGTGACCGGCGACCATGTTCGCCAGAAGACGAATCGCGAGAACACCATGCTTAATGATGAGGCCCGCGAACTCGATGACAAACAGCATGCCGACGATGAGGATCTTGAGCGGAAAGAGGTAGCTCGGCATGTCGATCGCCGGCACGAGATTCTTGAAAAATCCGAAGAAACCCCACTTCTTCATCCCTGCCCAAACTACGACCACGCAAAGCGTTAAGAACGCGAGGGCCGTCGTTACACCAAACGATGCCGTGGGCGATCCGAGCCAAGGGATCATTCCCATCAAGTTGCAACCCAGGACGAAGAAGAACGCCGTCCAAAGGAAGGGCAAATACTTGTGGGCGTAGTGATGATCGATCGCTTTTTCAGCGATATCTTTTTTCACGAAGACAAGGAGCGATTCGAGCAGATTCCACATCTTGCCCTTCGGCGCCGCGCCACCGCGAACCTTGCCGGCGACCCAGGTGAACATCAAGAACATGATGCAAGCAATCAAAAGCTCGATCACCATGTACTTGCTGATACAAAAACCACTGTCGGCTTCATAAAGGTTGCGTAGGCGACCAAAGGGTTGAGGGATCAAGATCTTGCCCGACAGCTCTTTGCTGTAAGCCTTAAGTAGCGCCGCCTCGTCATTGACGTGGATGCCAAGCGGCTCTCCTCGGGCGATGAGCTTTTCCGGGCGATGGTAATCGACGATCGCGTTCCAGGATCTTAGCGCGGCGGGGTTTTCGTAAATCCGCACGAACCAATCGAGGTCGGGATTCGGCTCCGCTTTGTATTCTTTTCCTTCGGCTTTCGCCTTGGCTTTGGCGGCCTCAATCTTTTTTGCGTTTTCGTCTAGGTAGACATAGAACGGCTTGCCGTGATTTCCTGGCTCGTGCTGCCAATGATGCCAGGCGTCGGTGACGGACTTGACCCGTGCGTCGCCCCGGGGGATTGCGCCGATCGCGCTGAGGCCGGACCACTCAGGATTGCCGCCGCCGCCGGAGGCCTGGATGGCGGCGCCGAGAATGTGAGCCAGCTGGGCGTCTTGAAAATGCGGGTCGAGCTGAATCCAGACGGTCGGAAGCTCTTCGAAACTTGAATAGTTCTTCCGCGCCAACATCTTTGGCACTTCGAAGTAATAGCAGTCTTTAATATGCAGAATCGCGGATGCCATGAGCTAGATCACCTCCCGCGAAACGGTTGACGTTTTTTGGACGGCGACTGGCTCGTAAACGAGACCGACCGTCAGCACGACATCAAGGAACAGTGAGAATAGGTAAGTTGTCATCAGAATCAGACCGCCGCTGGCCGCTTCGAGTTCGGGCATCCATTTCAGTATCAATAGGCCGACCAAAGGAAACCCGGTGCGAAACAAGATCGAACCCAAGAGCCCGACCACCTGCTGCGGCGTTCTGGCGAACATCGATACACACCCCAGTGCGGCGATGCCGGCGCTCCAGCAGAGGAGCGATGCGAAGACCGAGGCACGCGCGCCGGCGGAACCAGATTGTTCATTGGCTACGAAAGCGATCAGCGCGCCAATCAAGGCGAGGCAAAGCGTGAATACGAAGGCGGCGGGTAAGAACCGCTTCGGCAATCGGGATAATACGACCGACACAACATCGCCCTGAATAAACATAAGCTCGGTTCGACTCGTCAATTTCCATCTTTGCGACGAGTGCCTGTTTTGGAACGAGCGCTCGCTTGAGCCATGACGATCAAATGCGTCATTCCCAAGACCAAGCCCAATACGAATCCCAGAGGCGCGAGGAAAGCAGTCCCCCACACACCGTCAAGCCACGACCCCGCCACTCCCGGCAGAACCATCTCAACCGCCACCGCAACAACCCGCCCTACCCAGTTGAATGCTTCGCTCATCGCCCGGCCCCGGGATTCCTCCCTAGGATCGTTCTTTTGAGCCATTCTTACCCCCTAATGTGAGGGGCGAATTGAATTCGCGGGCAACAAGTGGAAATTTAGCGCAGTAGCTTGGGAAAGCGGACAATCTATTACAGGGTGGTTAGGTGGGCAACTACCCCGAGCGATGAATTCGTGTTTTTTTTCACGAAGTCGGATTTGTTGTTGCAAGTTGTGTTGTAGCAATGGCTTGCGAGATTCGTTCCGACGACTTTTGGGGAGCTGCGACCCGGTTCGACGTATCACGAAGGCAGCGGCCGCCCGCGTGACTTCAGCAACCACAACATCGCTGTGAGGGGGCGGTTTTGGCCAGTAAGAACTGGGTCTTCGTTGCGTTTCGAGGGGCTCTTAGTTAATATGGATTGACGTGTGGCTTGCCGACACCTCAGGGCAAGCTACGCCACCTGCGTAGTTTATCAAGTTCGACGCCATGTCGTCGTAAGTGATTGTTACGCATAGTGTTATGGAATCATTGCCTGGGCGATGCCTTTGGAGCCAGTTGACGGGCCAAATTCAAGGAATTGAACCGGCTTATCGCATGTTTCGAAGAACAGACGTTGAAACATGTAATGTCGCAGGTGAGGTAGAGGTTCACGCCTAGAAAATTGATGATTGCGGAGCGCGAGGGGCCCGTCCCTTTTGTCGCTTGTGGAACAAATTAGGTGCGTGACTTGGCCCGAAAGCTGAGTTCCACGCACTGGAAACAGAGGACGATGTCCCTTGATCATCCCCGCGTCACTAAAGAACTACTCCCTCAAGGAGCTTTCGAAGCTGGCCAAGGCCGGCGGTGTTGCCGGCTATAGCGGCATGTCGAAAGATCAGCTCGTGAAGGCGGTAACGAAACTTCAAAAGTCAAAGCCCGTCGCTAAGAAGGCGGCTACCCCCCATTCCGGTGTTAATGGCTCAAAGGCCAAGGCGGCCAAGCCCGTCCTGACGAAGCCCGTCCTGACGAAGCCCGGCTTGGCAAAGCATGTCAATGGAAAAACGGCGCCTGCGAAAACGCCGATCAAAGCTCCGATCATTGCTGTGGCCAAGCCCGAGGCTGCCAAGCGTCCAGTTGCGGTTGTGAAGTCGACTGCGGCGGTTGCGGCTCCTGATGTCGCCAAAAAAGCGGTTGTTCCGCCGCCCAAAGCGAAGGTCGAGGTTCGTGCCGCGAAGCCGGTCGCGCCTGCGAAGGCTCTTCCGCCGCCACTGCCGGTGAATCCGGTCGTTCAACGCAAAATGCACGAAGCCCACGTTATTCGTGAACATTCCAAAGACTTATCGAGGATGTCGTTGCTAGTTCGGCAGAGCGCCAAAATCGCGCCGCCGGAGCGCGACCGCGTAGTGCTCATGGTTCGCGATTCCTTCTGGCTGCATGCCTGTTGGGAATTGACTCGCCAAACCGTGGAGCGCGCGAGGGCTGCGATGGCCGAGCATTGGCATACGGCTCAGCCGATCTTACGCCTTTACGATGTCGAACTCGGCACGACGACGAATACCTCCGAGCGGATTGCGCGCGATATTCCGATTCATGGCGGCGTTACGAATTGGTACATCGATGTCGCCAATCCTCCGCATAGCTACCGCGTTGATATTGGTTACCTGGCCGCGACGGGCAAGTATTATCCGCTCGCGAAGAGCAATTCGGTTTCGACGCCCTCGCCGGGTTCGATCGACACCATCGACAATAACTGGATGGCGGTCGCCGAGAACTACGAACGCATTTACGCGATGAGCGGCGGCTACAGCGAAGAAGGCGGCAGTTCGGAGCTTCAAGAGCTGTTTGAAGAACGTCTTCGTCGGCCGATGGGTGCGCCGGTGGTCTCGCGATTTGGCGCGGGGGCAGAGCGGTCCAATGGCAAAGAGGGTGGGTTCCGTTTTGAAGTCGACGCGGAAATGATTTTGTTCGGCTCGACCAGGTCTGGCGCGCATGTCACGCTAAGCGGGGAGCCGGTGAAGCTTCGCGAGGATGGGACGTTTACGGTGCGGCTTAGCATGCCCGATAAGCGGCAGGTGATTCCGGTTGTTGCTGCGAGCGCCGATGGGATCGAAACTCGCACCGTTGTCATTGCGATCGAACGCAATACGAAGGTAATGGAACCGATGGTCAAGGACCACAACGATTAGTCGCGAGCGTCGTTGCAACGGCGGCTCGCTTGGAAAGTTTGAGCGCGGATCATGGACGGTGACTTTTCGATCTCGCGTGACAACCTCTTGGCATGGTTCAAAGGGGTCGAATCGTGCGCGGTGGCTCTTTCCGCGGGTGTGGATAGCGGAGTGGTCGCGAAGGCGGCGTTTCTGGCGCTCGGTGACAAGGCTGTGGCGGTAACCGGCGCGAGCGATAGTTTGGCGCGAGGGGAACTTGAGGAGGCGGGGGAACTCGCGAAGCTGATCGGCATTCGGCATTACGTGATCGAGACGCGGGAGTTCGAGAAGCCGGAGTATTTGCGAAATGCGCCTGACCGGTGTTACCACTGCAAGACCGAGCTTTATGACCAGATGCAGGCGGCGGCGCCGAGGTTGGGCGTGGCGTGCATCATTAATGGACTGAATGCGGACGATCTGGGGGATTATCGGCCGGGCATTTTGGCCGCGAATGAGCATGCGGTGCGTAGTCCGCTGGCCGAGTGCGGCATCAACAAGGCACGGGTTCGCGAGTTGGCGGCGCACTGGGGGTTGCCGATTTGGGATAAGCCAGCGACGCCATGTCTCAGTAGCCGGGTGGCGTATGGCGAGGAAGTGACACCGGAGCGGCTGGCGAAAATTGATGAGGCGGAGCGGTATTTGCGATCGCTGGGACTGCGAGAGGTGCGGGTGCGGTATCACCGGGGTGACCTCGCGCGGGTGGAGGCGCCGATCGAGGCCATTGGCAAACTTGCCAGCGAGCCGTTGCGGACGGAACTCGCGGCGAAGCTTCAGAGCTTGGGGTTCAAGTTCATTACGCTCGACTTGCACGGTTTTCGTTCGGGGAGTTTAAATTCGCTGGTGGATTTGGAATTGGCGAAGCGGTAACGGTTGAGTTGCGGTCGGTCGGCTTGCGGGTGCGGGTTCGATAAGAGCTTGTTTTTCGATTGTGCGATCATGCGCTCTTGCGGGCTCGATGAAGCGCAAACCTACGCCAAAATTTCCTTCACAATCCGCCCAGCGACATCCGTCAGCCGAAAATCCCGGCCCGCGTAAGGATAAGTCAAACGCGTGTGATCGAGCCCAAGAAGATGCAGCATCGTCGCGTGCAGATCATGCACATGCACCCGCCCCTCAACGCCTTCCCAAGCAAAATCGTCCGTCGCCCCATGCACCACGCCCGGCTTCACACCCCCGCCCGCCATAAAGAGCGTCCAGCAATGCGGATTGTGATCCCGTCCGCGCGTCTCAGGCGCACCCTTGCCATTGGTAATATCCTGATCGTACGGCGTCCGCCCAAATTCGCCCGTCCAGACCACGAGCGTGTCGTCGAGCATCCCTCGCCGCCGCAAATCGGTCAGCAGCCCCGCGATCGGTTTATCGACGCGATTGCAGCTCGCCTTCAAATTGCGGCCGATTCCCTCATGATGGTCCCACCCGCCATCGGTGACCTGCACAAATCGCACGCCCGACTCAATCATCCGCCGCGCGAGCAAACACTTGCGACCATAGTTGTCTGACTCGCCCTCGCCGATGCCATAGAGCGCGTGAGTCTCCTTGGTCTCGCGCTCCAGTTCAAAAAGCTGCGGCGCCTGCGCCTGCATCTTGAACGCCAACTCGCAGGACTCGATCAGCCCCTCCATATCGCGATCGCCGCCCAAATCCGCGACCTGCGCCGCATTGAGCTTCTGCACAAAATCGAGCCGCTTCCGCTGCGCGTCCCCGCCGCTGCGAACATCGCCCAAGTACCCGATCCGCGAATCCTTGATCGGAATATGCGACTGCCCGATGCGAACGCCCTGATAAGCCGCCGGCAAAAACGCGTTCCCGTAATGCAGCGGACTGCCGTCGTCGCCATAGATCACGGGGCTGAGCACGACAAAGCCCGGCAAATTTTCATTCTCGCTCCCGAGGCCATAAAGCGTCCAAGCGCCGAGTGAGGGCCGCACAAACTGAATCGACCCCGTCTGCATCAAGCGAATCGCCCCCGGATGCGCGGAACTATCCGACTCCATCGCCTTCAGAAACGCGAGCTCATCGACCTTTTTGGATAGGTGCGGCAACCACTCGCTCATCCAAACGCCCGCCTCGCCGAACTGCTGAAGCTTCGACACCGGCGCCAGCAGCTTCGCATTCTCCCCAATGCGATCCTTGTTGCTGGCAACGCGAAACGGAACCTTCTCGCCCGCCCGCTTGATCAGTTCGGGCTTCGGATCGAAAAGATCCATCTGCGAAGCCCCACCCTGCATCCACAGAAAAATCACCCGCTTCGCCTTGGCGGGAAAGTGCGTCGCCTTCGGCGCCAGCAAGCTCGACTCGCCCGCGCGAGCAGTCTGACCAAGCATGGCCGCGAACGCAGTAGCGCCGAAGCCGGCGCCACACTGCGAAAGGAACGCGCGACGCGAGGGTGCGACGGGCGAGCGGTTGTTACAGAGCCAATCGAGGTTCAACGCACCTATCTCCGGTAAAGGAACTCGGCCGAGATGAGCAGCGCGCGGCAGTATTCCGTCCAAGCACTCTCGCGCTGCGCCGCATCGGCGGTTCCCAACGAACTCATGTATTCCACCGCGGCGCCCGTCTCGACTTCGCTCGGCGGTCGACCAAAGAACTTCAAATAAAGATCGCGGATGCGCGCCGCGTCATCGCGATCGTTTGCTGCGAGAGTCGATTTCGCGATCGCTTGCGCCGCTTCCTTAATGAAATCGGAATTGAGCAAAAAGAGCGACTGGGTCGGCACCGTCGTCGCCGCGCGGACGGCGACGATTTGATCGGGATCGGCGAAATCAAACAGCGTCAGCACATCGAGATCGCGAAAGAGGCTGCCGCGCATGATCGGCTGGTAAACCGAGCGGCGATTTTTGACGTGCGGCTCGATCTTCGCGTCATCTTCCAGGAACGAGGGCGTATTGATGTGCAGATTCGCGCGTGTGATCGGCAGGGTCGGCCCGCCGCGCGTGAGGTCAAGTTGCCCACTCACCGCGAGAACCGAATCACGAATTGCTTCGGCTTCCAGGCGCCGCGGACTCATCCGCCAAAGCAGTTTGTTGTCTGGGTCCACCGCGGCGCACTCGGGAACCACGCGGCTATCGAGTTGATAGGTGCGGGTGAGCACCATTTCGCGAACGAGCGCCTTGGTGGACCAATTTAGTTCGATGAGGCGCCCGGCGAGATAGTCGAGAAGCTCAGGATGCGAGGGCCGATCACCGCGCGAGCCGAAATTATCCGCCGTCGGCACAAGGCCCGCGCCGAAAAGCTGCTTCCAAAGGCGATTGACGTAAACCCGCGCGGCGAGCGGATGCCGTGGATCGGCAATCCAATTCGCCAACTCCAGCCGCCCGCTCTTGGCGAGATTGGGCGAAGGTGCGCCTTCCCACCTGATCACCTCAGGAAAACCACGCGGCGAAACCTCGCCCAACACATGCACATTACCTCGCAGATTGATTTTCACATCCGCAGGCGCTTCGTGATCGGCCGCAGAAAATGCTCGCTTAGTGGTGGGCGTTACTTGCCGCCAAAAGCTAAGGTCGCCATCGATTTGCCCGATGCGCCCGCGCAGCTTTTTGATCTCTTTCTCGAGTTCGCGTTTCTCCTTGGCGCTCGACTTTTCATCCGGAACATCCGTCGGGCCCGAAGTTGTCGAAACCGGCTGCGGCGGTTCGTTTAGCGCGGCGATTTGCTTTTCGAGTTCGCCGATTTTTTTCGCGGCTTCGTCCTTCTCGGTTGTGAGTCCCTTTTCGTGATTCTCCCAAGCCTGTTTCGCGGCGGCGTGCGACTGCACTTCCTCGGGGCTTTGCGGCAGATCGGTGAGGTTGACGCTCGAGCCGTTGATGGTCTTGGTGCTTTTGAAGATACCCGCGAGTGCGTAATAGTCCTTAGCCGTGATCGGATCAAACTTGTGGTCATGGCACCGGGCGCACCCGAGCGTGAGCCCCATGAACGTCCGCCCGAGCGCGTCGATTTGCAAGTCGACGACATCCATCGTCAACTTCTCGCGATCCATGTCGAAGTGATGCCACGGCCCGAGCACCACAAACCCCGTGGCCGTGAGTTGTCGCTCTTTGGTTGCATCATCCGCAGCAGGCAATTGATCGCCTGCGATTTGCTCCCGCACGAATTGGTCGTAAGGCATGTCGCCATTGAACGCCGCGATCACATAGTCTCGATAACGCCACGCATCCTTGAGCGGAGTGCGGCGACCAATGCCGGTGGTGTCGGCGAAATAGGTCACATCGAGCCAGTGTCGCCCGAAGCGTTCGCCGAACGCAGGCGAGGCGAGTAATCGATCGACGAGATTTTCGAAGGCACGAGAATCGGCATCGCCAACAAAGGCTTCCACTTCTTCCGGTATCGGCGGCAGACCGGTCAGATCAAACGTGAGGCGACGAATCAGAATCGCTTTGGTTGCATCGTTCGTGGGATGTAGCTTAGTCGCTTCGAGCTTCGCGAGAACGAATTGGTCAACTGGCGAAGTCGGCCATGCCGCATCGGCGACGACCGGAACCACTTGAGGCCGAACCGGCTGAAATGCCCAGAAGTTGGCATCGACGACTTTTGTCTCCGGTTTGCCAGTTGGATCGGTTGCCGGCGTGCCGGAAGCGGGCCACACGGCGCCATCGGCGACCCATTTGGCGATGGCATCAATCTGCTCTTGAGCGAGTTTTCCGGTGGGCGGCATTTGGATGTCGTCATGGTCATAGCGAGTCGCTTTGACGATCCAACTCTCATTCGGCTCGCCCGGTTTTACGGCAGGGCCATAGTCGCCGCCCTTAAGAATCGCCTCCCGCGAATCAAGCCGCAGTTTGCCTTCCTGCTTGGCCGGACCGTGACACTCGCCGCACTTCGCAACCAATAGCGGCCGCACCTTCGTCTCAAAGAAATCGAGCTTGGCCTGATCCGGCTCCTGCCCAGGCGCAACACCGCCAACCAGCAGCCCCAGAGCCGTCAAAATGCAAAGCCAAATTCGCACGATTCAAAGCATCCTGCGTCACGAGACGAAACAACGCATCAACAGCCGTTAATGTATCATCGACTCGGCTCGGTTGCCATCGTAAATCGAGAGTACGACGCCCTTTGCGACTATGACAATATTTCCACTAGAACACCTTTACCTCTTAATAGACCTCTAACGCTCGCCTTTCTATACTTAAGTAACTGTAGCGATGTGCTTCAGCGGCGATTGACGTCGCTCTGAATACCTCGTGAGACCAAACACCATGTCGCAAGCCAGCAACAACTTGGGAAGCAGCGAGTTTTTGCTCAACAATCTTAATCCCGTTGTGGGCTCCCCGGCAAAGAGGGAATCACTCACCGAAGAAGAGAAATCGGAAGTCGCTCGGCTGGTGCGCGAACGGAAAGCGAAGTATCCCGATCCACAGTGGCGATCGAAGGAAGATATTCTCAAATTCATTGAGAATTTTGATCACTCCAAAGAAGGCGCATGACTCGGTATCGCGTGGAGTGGCATCGCGGCATTGAAGAGGACGTCGCGCAATTCTTAACCGTGCTTCCGCGAGACGAACGAGGTCAGCTGACCGACGCGCACAACCAATTTGAAAAAGAGCTTGAGCGCGATGCGTCAAGCAAGGGCGAACCGGCCCATGAAGGGCTGTGGGTGTTTGATTTCAATTCCTTCCGCTTCATTTATGAATTGGGTGAAGCACAGCGCCGGTGATGCTGGTCCAGATTGTGCAGATCAAGAAGAAATAGGGCGCTCGCAACTCTTTGTCCTAGAGCGCGTTTAGGTCACTTTAGCCTCTTCCTAATCTCTGCCAGTCGCTTCGAAATCTCTACCTCAAAACCGCGATCCGTCGGTTTGTAAAACGTTCGCTCGACGCCCAGATAATCTTGCTGGACAACACCCTCTGGCGCTTCGTGGGCATATTGATAACCTTCACCATGCCCTAATCTTTTGGCGCCGCCGTAGTGGCCGTCTTGAAGGTGGATTGGAACGGGTATGAGCTCTCCTTCGCGAACTTCTTTGCGAGCTTCCCAAATTCCCATTGCGGAGGCATTCGATTTTGGCGCGCAGGCTAGGTAGCAAACCGCCTGGCCGAGCGGTAATTCGCATTCTGGCAGGCCCACAAACTCACATGCTTGCATCGCGGCAATCGTTAGTGGCAGCGCGGCGGGGTCGGCGTTGCCGATGTCTTCGCTCGCCAAAATAATCAGGCGGCGGCAGAGAAACCGCACATCCTCGCCTGCCTCGAGCATCTTCGCGAGCCAGTAGAGCCCCGCGTCGGGATCGCTGCCGCGAATACTTTTGATGAGTGCGCTGATGGTGTCGTAATGGCCATCGCCGGTTGGGTCGTAGTTGATCGCTTTGCGCTGGAACGATTCTTCGGCGAGCGCCCTAGTGAATTCGACGGGGCGCTCTTCGCTCGATAAGACGCCGATCTCCAGTGCGGCGAGTGCTCTTCGCGCGTCGCCATCCGATCGCTCGATGAGCATCGCCATCGCATCGTCATGCATATGGACGGGCGTCTTTCCGAGGCCGCGATCGATGTCTTTTAGCGCTCGCTCGATGACCGTGCGGATATCGTCGGCATTGAGCGGCTTGAATTCAAAAATCTGGCTGCGGCTGACGAGCGCGCTGTTCACGGCAAAGAACGGATTGGCGGTCGTCGCGCCGACCAGCGTCACCACACCTTCCTCCACATCGGGCAACAGCAAATCTTGCTGCGATTTGCTGAAGCGGTGAATCTCATCGATAAAGAGCAACGTCTTGCGGGCGTCGGTTTCGAGGTTCGCACGAGCCTCTTCTAAAATCTCCCGAACTTCCTTGACTCCGCTCGTCACGGCATTGAGCTGGCGGAAGGCTCGTTTGCTTTCGACGGCCAAGAGACGCGCGAGTGTGGTTTTCCCGGTGCCAGGCGGTCCATAAAAAAGCACACTGCCAAGCCGATCGGCCTTGATGAGCCGGTGCAGGAGCTTGCCCGGCGCGAGAAAGTGCTGCTGGCCATTGAATTCCGCAAGCATCCGCGGACGCATCCGCGCGGCGAGCGGCTGAGCCGTGGCTCGGTTGGCTGCTTGCGCCTTGGCGAAGAGCGAGGGAGCATTTTGTTTTCGCGTCATACCAACAGCGCCCGCCAGACTCGAACCACCATCGTTACTCTTAACTTATGGTAGCACCCGGGCGCCAATTCGTGGGTCCACTACAAGCTAACTACGGCTTTTTGTTGCCGGCAGCGGGCGCCGCGCTTTTGGCCGAACCGCCACCTGTTACCGTGCGCGGCGCGGAGGCCGTTCGTGGCGCCGCATCGCGCGGCACTTCTTGCTCTTCGAGCTTCCATCCACTTGGAGTTGTCGGCTGATAAAACTCCTTTGCCAGCGGAAGCCAAATGGCGTCGGTGAGATTGTTCTGCCGCTTCTTAAAGACGTAAGTGTCTTTGGCGGGATTCGTTTTTGCGTCATAGCCCGGCATGAATACCGTCATTGCCTTAGGCAAAAAGGACTCGTGATCGATGACGATCAGAATCTCCTTGTAGTTTGCCGCGTCTTCGCGCAACTTGGGCACTGCCGCGAGACGAATTTCATCCTTTGCATTAGGCGGCGTCACGACATGGAGCCAATAGCGCTGCTTAATCTTCGCCGCTTCCGCGCCAAATACAAAGGGCAGCGGTCCATCCGCAATTGCCTTCCCTTGCATCACTGGAGGCAGGTTCGTCTTTCGCAAGACCTTATTGAGGTAGTCAAAGTAAAAGACCGCCTTGCCATCGCAGATCCAATGCTCACCCTTTTCTCCTTCGGCCTTCAGGTACTCTGGCTTTCCATCTTTGTCTTTCGCAGGACGATAGCGATTGATTTCATCGACCCGATAAAGCCCCTTGTCAGGTTGGGCATACATGATGACGCCGGTCGAATACTCGTAATGGGTGCCGGGAGGCGCGAAATTAGGATTGTAGGTAAACTTGTCAAAATCACACTTGTAAGTTCTGATCTTCGACGTGCTTGTTTCCCAATATTTAAGGACTTTGTCGATGTACAGCGATTCGTCGGCTGGCACAGGATGCCACACGGGAGCGACCGGCGTCGGCAATTCAGGCATCCGCGCCTCAGGCGTCTTGGCCCCAGGCGGAATCGTGCTTTTGGAGTCGGGCCGGATATCGGTCTTGGTTGAGGAGTTCGGCCGAGTTGCCGTGCGGGGCGCCTCGTCATCTTCAGCAGGCGGCGCCGATTTGGTTTTGTTCGTCGATGGAATCGGGGTCGACTGACCGCTTTTCGTTCCACCAGCGGCGCCTTGCTTGGGGGCTACGGCTGAAGTGATCGGCGCGGCTTTCTTCGTCGTTGCGCTTTTCTCAGCAGGATCTTGAGGCGAACCTGTCGCCGGTCGCCCACCCGTGCGTGGCGTCGTTTGCGACATCGCCGGCAACGTAATAAAAGCGATTGCCCCGATTAAGGCGCTGCCCAAAATCAACGAACGAATGACGGTCATCCTTGACGCCCCCTTCAAAGTTGTTGCGCGCGGCGGAAATCCGTTCCGCACAGAGCGCTTCACTAAAAATGCGGCGGTAATGTAGTCGAAAGCAGTCCATTCCTCCTAGATCGTTTGCCGTAGATTGCCCGCTATCGCGCGCCCAGATGACGGAATCGCTAGCAATCGCGACGGCGAGTGCAGAAGTCAAATTTGCCCCGTTGTTTCCCCTTCTCGCGCCCCTATACTGACTCGCGCACCTAATTCGTCGCCCTTGCCTGATTCATTTTGCAGCCGCCAAGCCACCTTAAGTCTTTACTCTCAAGGTATTTGCGGCGACTCAATTGAAGTCCGGCGCGAACTTCGTCAAAAGCCCTGGTCGCAAGAAGCGGGCCGGCTAGCATTCAGATAGCTCCATCAATAGGCGCTGCAAAAAAGTGGATACTCCTTCGACCTCTTTCATGGCCCGCAACCAATTCCTGCTGGGCCGACTGCACTCGCTGACCGGTTTAGTTCCGGTGGGCGCTTACATGATTGTCCATTTGCTCACCAATGCGAGCATCCTGGATAGCGCGGCCAAATTTCAGGCCAACGTCTACCAGATTCATGGTCTAGGCAGCGCGCTCGTGGTCGTAGAGTGGGTGTTTATTTTCATTCCCTTGATATTCCACGCCGTGTACGGGTTGCTGATACTGCGCGAGAGCCAGCCGAACAGTGCGACTTACACCTACGCCAATAACATTCGCTACACCCTCCAAAGAGCTACGGGCCTAATCGCCTTTGCTTTCATCTTCTATCACGTCTTCCATATGCATGGTTGGTTTCATAACGAGTGGTGGATGAGCAATGTCGTCGATCCGCTCGGTGGGGGGCAATTCAAGCCCTACAACGCCGCCTCCACGGCCGGTGCGGCGCTGCAAAATAACTTCGTCCTCGTGCTCCTCTATGCCGTAGGCGTCCTCGCCTGCGTGTTCCACTTGGCCAATGGCATTTGGACGATGGGAATCACCTGGGGTATTTGGGTGTCGCCAAAAGCTCAGGCTCGCGCCAACTATCTAGCGATCGCGGTTGGGGTTTTTGTGGGACTTGCGGGACTTAGCTCCTTGTTTGGGATGATGCGAGTTGACGTCACCAAAGCCAAGGAAGATGAAGACCGCATGTATCAAAGCAAAGTCGAAAGTCGGGAAATCATGGCGGACCCGCATAAGCGATCTGGCGAAGCACATGAAACGCCACAAGCGGGCGGGCAGTAAGTTCGATCGACGCCTGCTTGATTCACCCGCATCGCTATTCCGGCGCATCGCGCCAAAAGGTAACAATTCATGGCAAAACAACGTGTGATGGTGGTGGGTGGTGGACTCGCGGGCCTCGCGGCGGCGATGAAGCTGGCCGAAGATGGCATCGACGTCGACATGATGAGCCTCGTGCCCGTCAAACGCTCGCACAGCGTTTGCGCCCAAGGCGGCATCAACTCCGTCAGCGATCTCACTCGCCAAGAAGGCGACAACGAGTGGCTGCATTTTGAAGACACGATCTATGGCGGCGACTTCCTGCAGCATCAGCCGCCCGTCAAGGAAATGTGCGAGTGGGGCCCGAAGATCATCGATCTGATGGATCGCCTCGGCGTCACCTTCAATCGCACGCCGGAAGGCAACCTCGATCGACGTCGCTTCGGTGGCACGCTCTTCAAACGAACCGCCTTCGCAGGCGCAACCACCGGCCAGCAGCTTCTCTATTCTCTCGACGAACAAGTCCGCCGCTGGGAAACCGCCGGCAGCGTCACCAAGTATGAATTCTGGGACTTCTTGGGCCCGATCCTGGATGACAATGGCGTCTGCCGTGGGGCGATTGGCCAAGACCTCGTCACGATGGAAATCCGCTCCTTCCCTGCGGATGCAGTGATTCTCGCGACCGGCGGTTGCGGCCTCATTTACGGCCGTTCGACGATGTCGATGGCCTGCACCGGCAGTGCCGTGAGTCGAGCGTTCCAGGTCGGCGCCAAGATGGGCAATGCCGAATTCATTCAGGTTCATCCGACCGCGATCCCCGGCGCCGATAAGCTGCGCCTCATGAGCGAGAGCGCCCGTGGTGAAGGTGGCCGCGTTTGGGTTCCGCGTAAGCCACAAGACATCCGCGATCCCAAGTCGATTCCCGAAGGTGAGCGTTATTACTTCCTCGAAGAGCGTTATCCGAAGTATGGCAACCTCGTGCCGCGCGATATCGCGACTCGCGAGATCTTCAGCGTTTGCGTGAATGAAGGGTTGAGCGTCGACAAGGATCGACAATGCGTTTATCTCGACCTGACGCACATCCCGCGTGCTGAGCTCAATCGCAAACTCGGCGGCATCTTGGAGATCTACGAAAAGTTCCAAGGCGTCGACCCGCGCGAAGTGCCGATGAAGATTTTCCCTGCGGTCCATTACTCGATGGGCGGCTTGTGGGTCGATTATCAACGCTCCGCGACCGGCGGTTTGGTGCATGGTTCGCCCAAGAACCAGGCGACCAACATCCCTGGTCTCTATGCGATGGGCGAGTGCGACTACCAGTATCACGGCGCCAATCGCCTCGGCGCCAATAGCCTGTTGAGCTGCATCTTTAGCGGTCTGGTTGTTGCGCCCGGCATTGAGACTCGCCTCAAGTCGCTCAAGGGCGGCTCGGCGGCCGACTTGCCCGCGAGCTTCTTTGAGAAGGAAGTCGAGAAGCATACCGCGAAGTACAAATCGCTCCTCACTGGCAAAGGCAAGGGCGAAAATCCTTACCTGCTGCATCAAGAGCTCGGCGACATCATGACCCGCACGGCAACCGTTGTGCGCTACAACGCTCCGCTCAAGGAAGCATATGGCAAGGTCGGCGAAATGCTCGAGCGCGTGAAGAACTGCTCGCTCAGCGATCACGGAAACTGGAGCAATCAAAATGTTGTCTTCACCCGTGCTCTCGCGGATATGATCCCGGTGGCGATGGCTATTCTCAAAGGCGCGCTCAATCGCGACGAGAGCCGTGGGGCCCACTATAAACCCGATTTTTCGATGCCTTCGATCAAGGCGACCGAGCCCGTTGCCCGCCGCAAAGAAGCCGAGCAATGGTGCGATGCCTTCGAAACGAGCAGCAAGAAGTGGCTCAAAACCTCTGTCACGACCTGGAACGGCGCCGAGCCAGACTTGACGTACGAGGATGTCGACACGAGCATCCTGCCGCCCCGCCCGCGACTTTATGGTCTCGTCGGCGCCGAAGAAATCGAAAAGGTATGGAAGGAACGCGCAGACGCCAAGAAAGCCAAGGAAGGCAACGGCCACGCCGCGACGACCACGAACGCGCCTGCGATGGCGGCGAGTTAAGTTTGAATCGCAACGATCGCACTTTCGCGGGAGCGAAAGGCGACTGTCCAGTACACATTCAAAACATCCGAAACAGTTAACTCATCACGAGCGAGAGATCGCATGATCGCTAGTTCATCACACGACCACGGCGCCGAAGGGCACGCGCATCCCGATCACTTCGAGGTGCGGATTCTGCGCCAAGATGGGCCGGGCCAGGCGAGCTACTGGGAGCGGCATAAGGTCGCTTACGAGCCCGAGCTGAATGTCATCAGCGTGCTGCAAAAGATCGCCGCGAAGTCGAAAACCGCCGATGGCAAAGCCGTCGCGCCGGTCGCTTGGGATTGCAATTGCCTCGAAGAGGTTTGCGGCGCCTGCACGATGGTGATCAATGGCAAAGTGCGGCAATCCTGCTCGGCGCTCGTCGACCGCTTGCTCAAAGATCGCCCCGGCGAGATCGAACTTCAGCCGATGTCGAAGTTCCCCGTCGTACGCGACCTCTGCGTCGATCGCTCGCGACTGTTCCGCGCGTTGCAGCGAGTCAAAGGTTGGATTCCGGTCGATGGCTATTACAACACGGGGCCAGGACCGAAGGTTGCTCAAGAAGCTCAGGAGATGGCTTACCCGCTCAGCGAATGCATGAGCTGCGGCTGCTGTCTCGAAGCTTGCCCGCAATACACCAAGATCGAACTCGAACGTCTCGATGGCGAATCGGATGCCGACTTCGCGAAACGCAAGAACGAAGCCCACGACAGTGGATTCGTCGGCGCCCATGCGATTTCGCAGGCGGTGCTCTTTAACTCCCACCCGACCGGCGCCAACAACGCCGGCGAGCGATTAGACGCCCTCACGACCGAAGGCGGCATCCAGGCCTGCGGCAACGCCCAGAACTGTGTTTCGGTTTGCCCGAAACGCATCCCGCTCACCACATCGATCGCCCGCGCGGGTCGCGCGGTGACTTGGCATGTGATTAAGAAGTTTTTTGATCGATAGTTAGGGGGGGATCCTTCAAACGACGAACCTTCAAACCGCGGCCTTGTGATTCAGCTAGCAACAGTCACCCATTCGCGCGTCTTGAGGCAAAAAATCGCACGCGGCCTCAAGCCATGGCGCAAACTTTGCCGGCTGCCCAAAATGTGCGGCCCATTTTTGTCGCCGGACGACGGCATGGAATGGCTAGTGAAACCTTGCCGCTTGTGCGGAACATGCCCATCGACGCGACTTCATCCGCGCCGGACGGAATAGAAATCGCCGGCCCGCTCACAGGCCGATTGCGCAACTAACCTCGATCGCCTTGGTTCTTTCCGCTGGCGAGCCACACCATGATTTGCATCCCCGCCGATTCCGCTGCGTACGCGAACCACCGAAAACAGATTGTTCCCTCCTCCGTCGATTTTGCGGCGCGGGAAGAAGTGATTTTGAAGCTGGAAGAAGACTACGACGTTAGTCTTGGCCAACTCGATGAATTGAATGCGCGGCTCGAAAACTGCCTGTCGTTCTTGACGGGAAAACCAGCGACCCTCTCCATTGCGAATACCCCAAGCCCCCTGCAAGCAAGCACCCCGCAAGCAACCACCATGCATCGCGAAGCCGCTTAGCCATCGTCAGTCATACTCTCTCGGATCAAACCTTCGCCAATTCCTTTTCGGCGACGGCCGCATCCTTGTCGTAATACACCTCGTGCCAAGTCAACCCACACGTGGGGCAGCGGATCAGCATCTTCTTCCCGCGCGACGCGGCCTAATAGCGAATGCCGCCGATCTCCCAATAGTCAGTCTCGTGGCCGCATTTGCACTTGAGTTTCCAGCCTCGCGACTCGGCTTCCATTTTCTTGGCCGTCTCTGTCGACACAAATTTCAAAATCAAACTTCGTAGTAACGGCATAGTCGCACTCCTCTAGGTGAACTACCAGCGTAGTCCGCCATCCGCGAGCGCTCAATCACCGATTCTGCACACCTCAGCGGCTTAAAAAGCTCAAGATCCTCAGTAACCGCGTCCCAACGGAATTAGTTCGACTCCCTCCCGACAATCTTTCCACTCATCCGTGATAATCTGTGTTGATCTGTGCCAAAAAAAGTGCAACAGCGACTGCCCTTCACTAGCCAAACCGCTTCCAAACCCCACCATCGCACTGCTCAATCAGCGATATCTCTCGAAATGTCGCCGTAAACGGTTCGATTCTCGCAGCGATCTCCTCAAAGATCGCATCCGTACAAACCCCATTGCGCGGATGAATCAGCGTGATATGCGGCGCGTGTTTTCGCGGCGCCGTGCTCTGCACGGAAAGCAAATCGCAACGCAATTGATCAAACGACTCGGTCGATCCCACCGTCGGCAGTAAAACCAAATTCCCCTCGCGCACCGGCCCACCGAAATGCAGAGTCACCGCCACAGGCCGCAGCGTCACAATCCGCAGCGCAATCGCTTCCCAATCGTCAACTTCATCCTCCCGGCAAAGCGTAACGTGCGCGGGAATCAACTGCGCCTGAACCGGATTGAATTCACGGCGGAGGGCTACGATTTCAGGGAATCCGTAGAGGTAGAGGCTGGCTTGACGACGGATAAAGTTACGATAGAGAGACTGCATGGTGTCCTTGGCAAGATCGGCGGTGCGGCGGCAATGACCATGATAACCAAGCCAAAAGCACCATCAGCAACACGGCAAATTCAATGTTAATTCCAAAGCCCGTCCCATCGAAAAGTGTCTTGCCAAAGATGTCATGCGGCTGATCGTAAACGCGAAAATAGGCGAAGGCGCCAAAAGCCTGCGAAGCGACGGTTCCCGCGCCGTCGGAAAAGGGGCTATTGTCCGGTTCCCCTGGCCAATGTCGGTTGTACCCAAAGAGACAAAGCAGAATCAGCGCGAATGGAATCGACAAACGCCTCACATGTCCAAACCGCGCTAGCCCAATCCACAGAAGCACCAAGTGAGCCGAAGAATAAATCGTGAGTACAGCCCCGCCGAGTTGATCGTTCGACCAAAGAGCCAGCAATGTGATTATGCAAACGAGTGGAAACAAAAGGACGAGAAAGAGATTGAGCAAAAGGAATTTGGCTAAGCTCGGCTTAGGACTACGGGAGGTTGCTTTAGGTACGATGGGCTCACGCATAGTCGAATCACAAAAAGAAACCGAAATTCCCAGAAACTTGTTGGTTCGCTCACCGATTCGTTTCAGCAGGGTGGCTGTGTTTTGAAAACAAACGGCCTAAAATCGCCGCTTTATTACTTCGACTCAACCGTTTGTTTTCATAACACGGCGTGTTTGTACATCATGCACAAGCCAAAGCAAAATTAGCAACACACGGAAATTGATCCCCATGAGCCATTCCAATTTCCCCTCCAATTCCTATCAAAACAGCCCCATGCAGAATTGGGGAAATACGCCCGCCCCGCCCAAGAAAAGCAGCCTGCTTTGGCTTTGGATTCTACTCGGAGTTTTGGGCGGCGGACTCTTCCTGCTTCTCATCGCGTGTGGCGGCGGTTACTGGTACCTAACCAGCCCGCCACCGGTCAATGCGACACTGGCGAATCAGCCCTTTCCAGTTGCGGAAACGCCGATTGCCCAATTCCCCGCACGAGGAGCGCCGGTTCAATTCGATGAAGGCATCGATTTTTACGAAGTCAGCTTGCCTGATGACGATGGCGATTACTCTCCGCCTGGCAACGGGGGGCGACTCTGGATCTACGCCCCGCCGGGCGCATCCCCGCCACAATCCCGCCCCTGTATCCTGATCGCCCCCGCAGGCTCAACGCTCATGGAAGGAATGGCTCTCGGCGAAGGAGACCAAGATGAGCACACGGCCTACGTCGAAGCAGGTTTTGTGGTCGTCGCTTACGAACTCGATGGTCACTCCTCAGAGAATCCATTTGGTCCAAGCTCGAACCTTAGCCAATTCGAGGCCGCCCAAGCCGGACTCGTGAACGCGCGAAATGCATTCGAATACACGCTCAAGAATCTAGAAATGGTGGACTCCAAAAGAATCTATGCCGCTGGCCACAGTTCCGCCGGGACGATGGCGCTCCTCTTTGCCGAGCATGAGCCTCGCTTGGCTGGCTGCATTGGCTATGCGCCCGCCGTCGACACGGCCGGCCGTCTACCTGTTTTTCTTCGCAAGTTCGTTGAAACGGCGAATCCCGGCGCCAACACCTTCCTGGCCCGCAGTTCACCGAAGCGGCACATCAAAAACCTGAAGTGCCCCACTTACCTCTTCACCGCCGAAGATGACGACACGATCGACGTATCAGGAATCAAAGAATTCCACGCCGACCTCCGAGCCGCCGGCGGCAATTCAACACTCAAAACGGTTCCCTCTGGCGGTCACTACGAACCGATGATCAACGAGGGAATTCCTGCGGCGATCGAATGGCTCAAGCAGCAGGGGGCGGTAAAGTGAGCGATCGGGTCGCGCCAAATCATTTCAACCGCAATCCGGACGCTGCCAGAAAACGTGACGAGTCTCGCCGCGTTTTCCCTTCGGGTTTGAAACACAGAGGCACGGAGATCACAGAGAAGAGATCAACGAAACGCAACGATGCCGCAATCAAGGAGGCTAGAAAACATTCTTCTCTGCAAAGGTGAGAAACGACACACTGAATTTAAAGATTGAGACTCCCCTCTAATCTCTGTGTCCACCGTGCCTCTGTGTTTCAATCGGCATTTCCTCAATACCCATTCACAATCCGATGCACCCCATCGACAAGCTTCACTTCGTGGAAATTGATTAGCAGCCCGAACCGGCGATTCAGCAGGCGCAGGTGTGACAGCGTTTGCGCCTTGTCCACCGGATGAAGTTCGCTCTTAGCTTTCAATTCCACGACGATTTGGCCATTGACCAGCAAGTCTGCTCGGAACCCACATTCCAGCTTGACATCGTCATAGATCACCGGCACCGGCTTTTCTTCCTCGACCTCAAACCCGCGTTTCCGAAGTTCGTAGGCGAGACAGATTTGGTACGCGGATTCCAACAGGCCTGGGCCAAGCCGTTTGTGGACTTCAATCGCAGCGCCGATGACTGCTCCCGTTAGATCATTAGTTTCCATGATCGGTTCCACTCGGGTTTGAAATATTTTAAAACAAAGAGTCACAGAGAAGAGATGCAACAAAACGCGACAATGCTGTAAAAAAGAAAATGAGAGAACACACTCCTGTAAGAAGATGCATCGAGGGCGTGCTGAATTTACAGTGAATGAATCTCCTCCAATCTCTGTGTCCACTGTGCCTCTGTGTTTTAGTCTTTGAAACACAGAGGCGCCAAAATCACGCAGCGGCTATGGCGTGCGAGTCTTAAATTCCTTCCGATGCCCATTCGCCGGAATCGAAACCGCAAAACTCCTCCCATCCACCGCCACCTCTAAATGAATCGGATTCGCCGCACACTCCTTCTCTTTGTTGGCAATAAACTCATCCGGCGAATTATTAACGCTTCCATCGGGCCGCAAGTTCTTGTGAACCTGATAAATCGCTGCGACCGACTTTGTGCTTTTGAGCGTCTCAAAAACCTCCGGCGCACCTCCCTTCGTCGTACCGTTATTCATGATCGCCACCGTCGGCTCCAGCGCCTTCACGACGAGCGGGTTATTGCTCGCATCGAGGCCATGATGCGTAACCTGATAAACATCCACCTTACCGACGCGGTTCTTGGGGCAAACGACGTTGTGCTCCACATTCCAGGTCAGGTCGCCCGCGTCGAAAAAGCGAAATGGGCCATATTCCACGAGCAGCACCACGCTGTTGGCATTGTCAGAGCCATCGCGATCCTTTGACTTTGCGGAAGCGCAATCGGCATTCGCGGCCACCGTCTCCGCGACCGGCGCAAACTCCTGCCGAGTGCCAATGCAATGAATCTTGACGCTCAGCTCGCCCGCTTTCGGCGCCTTAAGTAACTCAAGATCTTTTCCCGGCATCAGCTGAACTCGTTTATCACAGGCGAACTCGCGATAAGTCCGATCGGGCTTTTCCTTGAGTTCCGGCCATTCGCCATTGTCATGCACCACGCCAATCGGCATCACCTTCGCGAGCGCCGCCGCGCCGCCAAAGTGATCGCTGTGATAATGCGTGTTCACAAAGTGATCGATCTTCTTGAGCCCCGCTGCCGCAGCGGCTTTGGTAATCCGATCCGCATCGCGAAACCCCGGATTCCCCGCATCGATCAAAATCGATTCGCCTTGGGGTGTAATCAGCAGCGTCGCCGCGCCCCCTTCAACATCCACCCAAATGATCCGCAAACCAGTCGGCTCCACTCCCAAGGCGAACTGACCACAAAAAACGCCAAGCATGCAAAGAAGGGTCGCAAGGAAAACGCGCATTTCAGACAGCCCCAGGGAAGAGTGGTGGGAGAGGGAGTGTAGCGCCCGATAATGTAATCCGCCCCGCCAAGGGTGTCGAATTTTCCCTACCTAGCGAGATGGCAGGGAACACGCCCTTACCTCATCCAGCAAGTTGCTTTTTGAGTTGCTTTTGGCCGCGCAAAACCAACAAAAAACAACCTCGAGAGCGCGAAACCAACAAAAAGCAACATCCAACTTTCAACTCATCCCCCTTCAAACCAAATCCGGCGTCACATACCCCAACCGCGCCTCCTTCGAAAACAGCCGCTCCTTGCTATAGCTCCGAAGCGGCAAATTCCGGTCCCCATGAAAGTGAATCAATTCATCCGCG
>JBKJSI010000546.1:0-2626 GCA_046595915.1 Pirellulaceae bacterium | reverse complement strand
ATAAATTTCGATCGCCTCGTCGGTGCGAAAATCTCCCGCCAGCGCAGCCGCGAGAGGAAGCAGCGCCGTCGGGTCTGTGGGGTTAGCGCGCACACTGCGCCGGAGCGCCGTAAGTCCTTCCTCTCGACGATTGAGCCGGAAGCAGAGATCGGCGAAGAATTGATAAGCCTCAATATTGCCCGGCGATGCTGCAATCAAATCGCGTCCCGCCGTGAGCGCCTCGTCGGTGCGGCCCAGTTGCACTTCAAGTCGCGCGATCTGCGTTAGATAGTCACTCTTGGAACGTCGATCGACAATCGCCAGCTTGCGAAAGCGCTCCACTGCACTGGCTACGGCGCCCGATTGTTCATCAATGCGTGCCGCAGCGCTGAGAATTGGAATATGCGTCGGCGCAATCTCAAGGCTCTTCGCGATCGACTTCGTCGCTTCCGGCAACAGTCGCAGCGACTCCTGATAACGGGCAAGTCGATACCATTTGTCCGCCGAGCTGCCATCCTTCTCCAGTTCCGTGCGCAGGGTTTCGGCTTCCTCTGTCAACTTGCCCATTTGCTGAAGAATGCGCATCCGCTGAGCAAGCACGGCTTCCCGCTCTTCATCATTCTGCGAAAGCCCTTCCGCGCGACCAAGCGAAGCAATCGCCCCATCAAGCTGTTCCGCGCGAGCCTGATAATCAGCGGCCCGCAGCTGAAGTGAAAAATCACGCGCATCGAGTTCCGCCGCCGCAAGAATCTCCGCACTCGCCTCGCGGGCGTACCCAAACTGCGAAAGGACTTCCGCTAGCCGCGAAAGATTCTCCGGCGTCTTCTGCTTGCCATCGGCGATCTTCTTCCAAGTCGCTAAAGCCTCCTCAGGCCGCTTCAGTAAATGCAAATATTCGCCCAAAAACTCGCGATATTGCGGCGCCGTCGGAGCGAGAGCGACCGCGTTCTCATAGAGCGGCAACGCCTCTTCGGTCAGTCCCGCGTTGCGCAAAAGATCAGCAACTTGCACCGTCACAAGCGGATCATTCCCGCGCGTCGTCAGCAATTTCTTCCAAATCTCCGCTGCATCTTTCCGCTTTGCCTCCATCGGCTTGCTGCCATCGCGCATCACGAGCCGGCCCCACTCGCGAAGGTAGTCTGGATTATTCGGATCGGCCTGATCGAGCGCCTTATATTGCTCAATCGCGTCACCGAAGCGATGGTCTTCCACCAGCTGTTGAATGAAGGCGAGTCGCAGCTCTTTTCGCGACGGCGCAATCTTCAGCGCTTTATCGAGCCACTCGCGCGCTTCTGGCACACGCGCCTGCCGAGCCAACAGTCGCGAGAGTCGCGCCATCGCATCGACATCTTCCGCATGCTTGCCAACCCAAGTGATGTAATATTTAACGAGTCCTTCCTGATCCTCGGTTCGCAAAAACACATTTTCAATCTTGCGGCGAACTTCGCGGAAGAGCCAACTATCGGGATTCAGCTTGCTTTGTAGCGCTTCGAGATCGGCAATCCCCTCAGCAGACTTCTTGAGCCGAACCTTCAGCTCCGCTGCCTCCATTTGAAAGGTCGATTTGCGATATTCATCCTTCGCTGATTTCACGAGCGATTCATATCGCGGCAACGCCTCTGCGAACTGCCCTTCTTCTACAAGCGTGACGGCAATCTGCTCCTGCACCCGCGCGTCACCGGGAAAACTTTTTTCGAATTGATTCCAAACAGCCAGCGCCTGTTCGCTTCGCTGGGCCCTTTGATGCACTCGACCGAGCGCCTGAATGATCTCAAACAGATCCGTCTGCGAAGGCTTCCGGGCGATCGCTTCTTCAAACGAAGGCACCGCATCATCGCCGCGACCAATCAGAACGAGCGCCTGGCCATGATAATAAGACGAAATCGGATCCTCTTTTTTGGCAACCTTCGCCTTGGCAAAAGCCTCGACTGCCGCCGCATCGCGCCCGCGCTGCGATTCAATGAGCCCCAAAATCATCCAAGCGGCATAATCGCTCTCTGCCTTTGCAGCGCGATCGCGAAATTGTTGCGCCAGCGATTCAACCGTGCCATTCTCAATATGAAAGCCATAGATTTTGTCAAAGGCCGTGCCGCGTCGCGGGTTACGCTCCAAAACCGTCACGAATCGATCGATGATCAACTTCTGTTTGGCGATCTCCTCCGCGCCATCATCCGCCGCCTGCGTCTGCGGAGTTGCCGCCGCTTTGGGAGGATCGGCCTTGGAAGATTCAGCCTTTGGCGGTGTTTTCGCTGCGGGAGCAGTCTGCGCGAGTGTTCGCGCTGGTATCCCCGCGATTCCACTCAAAAGAATGAACATCACCGCGAGCGACATGCGGAACAGATTCCCCTTCCGGGTGTTCATCTGGTTGTTCATTCCCTGAGTCACAGCAAATTCTCCCAGCCGGCGTTGCAACATGTGGTCGACCAGTGATTCTGAAGGGCGGACGATGCCAAGTCAACGATCTGCCGTTGTACAACACCGCAGTAGTGGGGTTCGTTCTGCATTCAAAAAAAATCGAGCGATAAAAATTGGGTCCAAAGATGGCAATTCCTTCCGACCGCTGGTAAGGTATGCCCACCGCTACGGTTTCATGACGAGAGTGGCGCCAAGTTTTCCACTGAATCCGTCCCAACAACAATTCCAGCCA
>JBKJSI010000104.1:0-10416 GCA_046595915.1 Pirellulaceae bacterium | reverse complement strand
GGTTTTGGAAGTGCTTGAGAAGGCAAAGTAGCCGCCAGAAGCAGTCGACCGTAATCCGGGGGCTTCCGCTACGCGCTGCGCCCCCTCCACCCGCCGACTGCTTCTGGCGGCTACTTTGCCTTCTCAAGCACTTCCAAAACCTTTGCTGAGGCGGCTCTTCCGCCATGGCTTTTGCTCACTAGTGAATACAGGATCTTATCGCCCTTCCCGATGACGAAGGTTGAGGGATAAGCCGTTTCTCCTTTCGCCTCCCATCTTAATCCGTATGCATTGGTGAAGGTGTAATCGGGATCGATCACCAACTCAAAACCACTCGGCAATTTCGTTTCTTTCATGAATTCTTTGGCGTGTGCTTCCAGCTTGTCTTTGGGCCCTGGATAGACCAACACAACCTTGGCGCCGCGTTTCTCGAATTCCTTGCTCTTCCCCAAAAACTCACCGACTTGCCGGGTACAGAGCGGACATTGGTATCCCGGCCAGCCACGCAAAACGATGAGTACCACCGGCCCCTCGGCTGTCAGTTTCCGCAATTCGAGTGATCTATCATCCAGCGCTTTCAATGAGAACTCGGGCGCGGTGTCTCCCACCTTCGGGCTCTTAGCGGCGCCAAATTCGCCCTGACCAAACGCGCTACCTGATCCAGAAATTGCGACTAGCGTCATAATTGCCATAAGCTTGATTCTGAACATAAACCAATCTCCATAGTGAAGGGAGGGAATGATCTTGCTTATGATGCCACGCTCATTACTCGAGTTACGCAACTTGCTGCCGATTACCGAATTAATGCGCAGCTCGTTCTAGGCGATCCAAGATTGCCGCCGCTAATCCCAGACTGCTCGCTGGCGGTTCTGCGATTAGATGCGTTGTGGCTTCATTTGCGTCGAGTTCCCTCAGCACGTGAAACAAATATTTCGCGGCTTCGGCGTCGTTGCCGGTTGGCGATAACGTTGCAACGGTTGCAAGTGAAGCTGAAAATTCTCCGCCGCGCGCGAGGGTTTCCCAAAGATTGCGCGCCGCTTGCTCTTCTCCTTTGCACATCAGGAGGCCGATGCGGGCGGTCTTCGGAAGGCTCGAGAGAGGCACTCGGAGGTCGCCTGCGTGCATTTCGATCAGCGGTCGCGGCAGTAAGATGAGTTTTTTTCGCGGTGCGTAGTGGCTGGCGAGCATTCCGGGCGATGGAAGCGTTCCACTGCCCATGCTTGTTAGCGGGGCATAGGCCACGCTTTTTCCGAGCGCGGCTTCTAGCATTTCTTGTGAAACGCCGCCGCGGCGCAGAATGCGCGGCTCGTCTTCGAATGCGACGACCGTTGATTCGAGGCCCACTTCGCAACGGCCGCCATCGAGTATCCAGGTGATTCGATCGCCGAGTTCATCGGCCACGTCTCGCGCACAGGTGGGGCTAATGCGCCCGAAGAGATTTGCGCTGGGTGCGCAGAGTGGTTCGCCTGCGGCGTGTAAGAGCGCCTGGGCGATGGGGTGGCGGGGTACGCGAATTGCGAGCGTATCTAGGCCGCTGGTTGCCAGGTCGCTTACCTTTGCTGTTTTCGGTAGGACGAGGGTGAGCGGGCCGGGCCAGAACTTTTCGGCGAGGCGTTCGGCGTCTTGGTAGCGATCTTCCGTGAGCGTTTTTTGATCGATCAGTTCCAGTTCAGCTAACAGTTTGAGCCATTGAACCTTTTCGCTTGCGTCACGAGGCGCTGCGACATGACAGATCAGCGGATCGAACTTCGGCCGCTCTTTGGCTGCGAAGACTTTTGCTAGCGCTGATTCATTCCAGACGCTCGCCGCGAGGCCATAAACCGTTTCGGTGGGCATTGCGACGATTTCACCAGAGCGAAGTCGCTCTCCCAAGAGGGCGATATTCGGCGGCGTCGGCGGTAGAATCTGTGCGGTCATTTGGGGGGGTTGAAAATTCGAAGTCGAAGAATTTATTCCGCCGAAATCGGCTAAAATGCGCCTGGCGGCCATTTCCGAGCATGACGCGCGCTTGCCAACTTGGCGAGAGGGCGCGGTCACCGCTATTGCCGCTATCCCCAGAAAACCGAAGAGCATGATGAAACCCGAGGAAATCGAAACGCTGCGATTGGAATTCATGCATTCTGATCCGGCGCGAAAAATGGCGGCGGCGGAAACGCTGCTCAAGACACCGGAGGCGGCTCGGGCTTTTGTTCCGGAGCTGCTAACCGGCGTGGCCGTCACAGATGAATCGCTGCGGGAGACCTGCGTGGGCGCGCTGGAGGGAATGGGGTCGCCCGATAAGTCGAGTGCGAAGGCGATAGTTCCTTTTTTGGCCGGAGACGAACTGCAAGGATTTTGGGCGGCGACACTTTTGGGACGAATCGGTCATGAAGCGGCATTTGCGGCATCGCAACTGGCGGCTTCGCTGAATAGTTCCAGCTCAATGGCGGTTCGCGAGCGATGCGTTTGGGCGCTAGGTCAAATCGGGCCCGCTGCGATTGAAGTTCTCCCGGTACTCGTAGCCGCTGCTACCAGTCCCTCTCCACGACTGGCGCGATTCGCCAAAGAAGCGATTGTCAAAGTCTCTGCTACTTGAGTTCCGCTATGTGAGTCGCTTGTCCTTCTGAGAAATGGCTGTATCAGATCGTGGAAAGCCCAACTCGACTCGAGAAAGCGCCGCTCGTGGGGATCGGCGTCAATACTGCGCTCGCAGCTATCAAGATTGTCTCGGGGGTACTTGGGAATTCTTACGCCCTCGTCGCCGATGGGATTGAGTCGACTTCTGACATTGTTACTTCGCTGGTGGTGTGGGGCGGGCTCCGAGTTGCCTCGCGCCCTGCCGATGAGCGACATCCATATGGATATGGAAAGGCCGAGGCTCTGGCGGCGCTGGTCACTTCCGGTGCGCTGATTTTCGCGGCGATTGTGATTGCGATTCAGAGTGTTCGCGAAATCATGACGCCGCATCATTTGCCGCATTGGTCGACGCTGCTTGTGTTGGTCTTGGTTGTGGCGACTAAGGAAACTCTAGCGAGATGGGTTGGCAATCTGGGTGAAAAGGCGGAAAGCGCTTCGCTCCAAGCCGATGCCTGGCACCATCGTTCCGATGCGCTTACTTCGCTGGCCGCGTTTATCGGCATTTCGATCGGGCTCATTGGCGGAGAGGGATATGAACCCGCCGATGACTATGCGGCGCTGGCAGCGTGCTTTGTGATTCTCTTCAGCGGACTGCGGCTGTTGATTTTTGCGGCCCGCGATATTCTTGATGCCGCTCCGCCTAAGGCGTTCGAGGAAAAAGTTCGCCAGGAAGCCCTCGCCGTGGAGGGCGTGAAAGCTATAGAAAAATGCCGCATTCGCAAAAGCGGCATGTCTTACTTTGTCGAGATGCATGTGCAGGTGGATGGTAGCCTGAGCGTCAACGACGCCCACCAAATCGGCGGGCGCGTTCGAAGTCGCCTGCGGGAATCAGCGTCTCGCATTGCCGATGTGCATATTCACATCGAACCATTTAATTAGCCATCTCCAGATTTCCATCAGCCCGATTTAGCCGCCTTTTAGGCCGCTTTCTTTGCTTTCGGAGCCTTTATGCCCGCTTTAGCAAGCTGCTCTGGCGTGAGGATTTCGGTTACCTTGCCGACATATTCCCGCTGAAGCTTCTCACGCGCGGTGTTCATTTCTTCGGCTGCTTTGGATTGCTCTTCGGAGAGGGTGACCTTCTCTTTCAGTGCTGCCGCCAGCTGTTTTCCCTTGGTTCCCGCCGCGTTCAATTCTTTGCGGGCGGCTGCCATTTGTTTGCGAACGTCTTCCGGGACTGCTTCGTTGTATTTCTTGGTGATTTCAAGGAATTTTGGCTTGTATTCTTCGGCACGCGTTTTTAGTTTCGCTTTTTGTTCTTCCGTCGGCTCGGCGGTTTCAATTTTCTTCTCGAGCTGAGCAATGATTTGTACTTGCTCCGCACGTTTCTTCTTTCCCGGCTTGACGGCTTCCTCTTGTGCGATCGAGACGGAAGCAAGCGTTCCACACAGAGCCAAGAAAGTAAGGCAACGAAACAACATGTCAATTTCTCGCAAATCAGTGAATCAAGATACTGTTATTTGGATTGTGTAATCCACACATCATTTAGACGTGCGATTGTCTTAAATTATTTCTGGAATCGGATTGCCATCTCGCACGATCATCACCGGACGGCCGATGTCGGTGTGATATTCCTTGCGATGATCAATGCCGAGACTCTTATAGAAGGTTGCGGCGACATCTTCTGGCGAGATGGGGCGACTCTTGGGCGCCATTGCTTTATCATCACTCTCGCCGACCACTTGGCCGACCTTCATTCCGCCGCCGCCCATCAGCACGAACATTGCTCGCGGGAAGTGGTCGCGACCGGCGCGGGGATTGATCATGGGCGTTCTGCCAAACTCGCCTGCGACCATCACGCTGGTTGAAGCGAGCAGTCCTCGCTCCTCGAGCGTCGCCAAAAGCGCTGAGACGCCTCGGTCGAGCGTGGGGAGTAAATTGGTTTTGAGGCGTGTGAAATTGTCTTGATGCGTATCCCAACCGCCGAGGGTTATGGTGCAGAAGCGGACGCCTGACTCGATGAGGCGTGTTGCGAGGAGGCAGCTTTGGCCAAATCCGGAATCGCCAAATCGGGCGCTGATTTCGGTAGGTTCCGTCGAGATGTCGAACGCTTCGCGCGAGCGTTTGGAGCTGATGATCGAATAGGCCTGTTCGGAGAATTTGTCGAGTCCGGCCAGGACTGAGCTGGAGTTCTCCACCTGCTGAAAGGTCACATCTAGGTCGCTGAGGAGTTTTTGGCGTCGTTCGACATCGCTCACTGTCAGACCGCGCCCCAAGGACATGCCGCGAACGAAAAAGGGTTGCCCTTTGGCGGGCGCACGACCGGTCGCGAGCGGTGAATTGGCGATGCCGAGATATCCGGCCGGATGGGGTGAATCGGGTATCGCCACTGTCTGGGGCAAATCGGAAGTCTGGCCGAGTTCCTTATTCACAACGGAGGCAAAGCCAGGGAAGGTGAGCGAAGGGAGCGGCCGGTTTCCCGTGTTGATATACATGCGTCCGAGTTCGTGGGCAGCAAGAGTGTGACTTACTCCGCGAAGGATCGTGTACTTATCGGCGCATTTAGCGAGCAGCGGCAGATGCTCCGAGATTCGAATACCGGGGACGTTCGTCTCAATGGGGTTGAATTCACCACGAAACTCCTTGGGAGCGTCCGGCTTCGGATCGAACGAATCGATGTGCGAGGGGCCGCCGCCGAGATAGATCATGATGCCGGCCTTCGCTTTGGCTGGCGCGACTTCCTGAGCCGCTGTGAGCCGCAAGTAGTTTGAAAGCGTTAGGCCGGTGGCGCCGATCGCGCCGATGCGAAGTATGTCGCGGCGGCCAATCCCATCACAGGTTCGGTTGAAAGCCATTGCTTGATTACTCCCTTTTCGCCATCGATCGGAGTTAGTGGTTGATGATGAATTCTTTGGTATTGAGGAGCGCCCAGATCAAGTCTCGGGTTCCGATGCCTTGGTTTGTGGCGGAGGCAAAGTAGGCCTCGCACTTGGTGATTTCTTCGGGTGTTGGATACCGACTTAGCGTTCGCAGGTAGGCGTTTTCGATAATTTCTTTGTTTGTCAAAGTCTTCTTTGGCGGTGGCTCATCGGCCTTCGGCTGGGTTTCGGAGTTTTTCGCGAATTGTACCTTGAGTTTCATAAGTCGCTCGAGCCGCTTTTTCGCTGCTGCGATTTCTTCGGGCTTGGCTGTATCGCCCATTTTGTCGATGCGTTGATTGAGCTTTGCAATTTGGTCCTCCACCATGTCAGGCGTCATCGCCTGATCCGCTTTTTGTTCCTTTGCTTTGGTGGTGGTTTTTGTTAATTCACTAACCCAGCCGCCATTGCGTTCGATTTGACCGAGCAATTCACCGTCGTTTCGAAGAAAGAGCGTTTGCAGCAGGCTGGACTCGACGGTTCGTTCACAATCGCAGTTGGTGAGCCGCTGTGATTTGCCGAACGTCGTCAAGACGTAGCTTTGGCTCCCTCGACCCTGAAGTGAACTGGCGAGGCCGATCATCCGGTCATCCATCTTGGTCTGCATTGCTGCCATTTCCGCAGCGCCTGCTGTGGCTTGGCGAATTGCATCGTAAGCGACTTCAGCGGGAATGCGCCGCGGAACTGCATGGCTAAAATTGCGAGTGTCTAGCCGATTCGTTTCGTTCGGAACCCAAGAGCGTTGGTAGGTGTTCGAGGAAATGATCAACCGATGAAGCGCCTTCAAGTCATAGCCACTGGCGATAAACTCTTTTGCTAAGTAATCGAGTAGCGGCGCATTGCTCGGAGGATTGGCCAAATTCATGTCATCCGGCGGCTCGATGATCCCGACGTTGAAGTAATTCGCCCAGACACGATTGACGATTGCTTTGGCGAAGTACGGGTTTTCAGCATCTCGCATCCACTCCATGAGCCTGCACCGCGGGTCGCCTTCCTTAAGCACGATTTCTTCACCGCCAAGGAGCTTGGGCGTGATGACTCGATTGCCGCCGGATTTAAGATTCTTGTTGTCTTTGCCGCGTGGTTTAGCGGGCTTCGTTACGACGAATAGTTCGCGAAAGGGAATCGTTTTGCCTTCGTTGAGGCCCGTTGTTAGCGCCTTTTGTTGTTCGTTTCCCTTCTTATCTGCGACGCCGAGTTCCTCATTCATCTTCTTAATTGCAGCTTGGTCCTCGGGCCGGTTGCGATAGGTGATGTTCGCGAAGAACGCCTTGAATTGATCGAAATCGTGCTTCGACCATTGATCGAAAGGGTGCTTATGGCATTCGGCGCACTGGAGCCGGACGCCGAGAAATGCGTAAGAAAAACTAAGCGCTTTCTCTTCTGGTTTCTGCATATTGCGCCGCGCCCAATATTTCGGCAGCGTCGAATGTTCTGCGAAGCTCTTGGCGTCCTTTTCGCGGTAATATCCGCTCATTTCCTGGCAGTAATCCTGGAGCGATTGGCCTTCGGGTCGACTGGTTGCTAAAACGATGCCTTCCACGATTTTGTCGTATGGCATGTTTTGCTTCACGCGTGCTTCTAGCCATTCGTACCATTGCTTTGATTCGACGTTGCGAAACTGATTGCCGGCTTGTTGCTGCGCGTTGTTGCCGGTTAAGTCGCAGAGTTTTGTGGCCCACCAAGCTGCGTAGGCCGGCCGCTCTAAAAGCTCATTGACTTTGGCCGTGCGTTTGTTGGGGTCATTCGACGCCAGAAAACCCTTCACTTCGTCCGGTGTCGGAAGTGTCCCAGTGAGATCGAGTGACAGTCGGCGAAGGTACTCGGCATCGCCGCCCAAATCGGAAGGCTTGATTCCGAGCGTCTTGAGCTTTGCAATAACCAGTTCGTCAATTCTTGTTGGTGTCGCTAGAGCGGGATAGTTGGCTGCGATTTCCGCAGAAATCGGTCGGATCACCGAGACCGGCGTGATGCCATTGTCATAAAAAACGACGACATGCGTATCGCCCAACCCACTCGATTCGACCACGCCAATCTCAGAAATCTTCGCGATCGCGCTATCATTGGTCTGATAGCGGCAAAGCGGCGTGACGTCTTCGCGGGTGCCATCTGACCAGACTGCAGTGGCTTTGAGCGAGATCGATTCGCCATCGCTTTTGAATTGAATCTCAGCGGGCGAGATTTCCAGCTTTTCCAGCTTTGCATGAGCTTCGCTGTCGTCCATTGCGCCCTTCTCGATCCAGCGGCGAATCACATTGAATTGCCAGCTATCGCGATCCATACGTTTGCCGCCTTCATGGATCGATTCATCGGTCGGCTTTTGCAGGATCAAACTTTCGAGCGGCTTTTCAGTGCTAAGCCTTGCGATTTTGCCTTCTTGAGGTTTGGTTAGCGCATCGTGATCGGCCTTGAAGTCGTAGCCGAAAAGCGAGAGTCGTAAGCCACCTTGCCCTTGAAAGGAACCGTGGCAGGCGCGGCCATTGCAACCGAGGCGTCCCATGAGAGGCAATACATGCGCCTGAAAGCTTGGTGCTTCTTCGGAAGTCGCGACCTGAAATCGCTCCGAAACGGGCTTCATCGTATCGCTTACTTTGGGCTCATCGGCCTTCAACAGCGAATGGGCGCCCAAGGCTAGTATCAGCAGAACGAGTCCCTTCATTTGCAAGCTCATTACTTTGCTCCTTCCTTCTTCGATGCCCCGGCGGGAATCTCTTGCTTCGTTGCTGGCTTCTTGCCTTCGGTGGCAGGGCGTTTCTTCACTGCACCGCCTTTGGCTCGACTCGCCGTGGCAATTGAACGATCAAACTGCAATTGCACTCGACTACTCTTATTTGCTTCCGCCGCCGCAATCTGTTCGTCAAGCAATTTGAGTCGCTTCGTGGCTGCTTCACGATCGGCGCGGAGCACCTGAAGCTCTAAGTCGGCTCGCAATTCAATCGCCTGCCTTAACTCCGCCCTGATTGCTGGATTCGGGTTCGTCGCCAACTGTGCGGCTAGCACTTGCACCTTCGACTGAGTTTGCCACTTTTTCAGTTCAAGTTCATAGGCATGCGGTCGGTTCCTCTTAACCTGCGCCAATCGCTCAGTCACTCGATTCAGATCCATCAGCGCTCGCTGATATTCTAAGGGCCGAGCTTTTTTCAAATTGCCGAGAAGTCCATGGAGCGAAGTATCATTCTTTGAAACAAAGGCCAGTATTTCTTTTTCTTGGTCGACAGAAATGGTCGCCAATTTGGGCTTTGGCGCATTATCCAATCGCTTCGAGTTACCTTCACCCGCTTCCTGTGCATTCACGCAATTGCCAATGGCGGTGGCGATCGCAATGACAAAGCCAAATTGTCGCATTTGTTGCATCATCACTAGGCTCCTTCTCCAACATCTGGCTTGAGCGGCGATTGCTCAGATTTGCTTGCCCCTTCGTCGCGAAGGGAAACGGCGGTCACCAACCAATCGGGCACATCTAAGTTCTCTAGGTCAGTGCTGCTACTGTCGTTCACAACCACTTCTTCCGACTGATCATCGTCGATCGAGTCTCGCGTTTCTGACCAAGCGCCCGCGAGCGCAGTCGTTCGCTCATGTTCGCCAAAAGTTCCTTGCCAAACGAAGAACGCCGCCAGCGCAAGAGCCGCCGCTACGCCGCTTAACCACAAGACTCTTGAAATCCAGACGCTCGAACTTCTGCGAACTGTCACGACAGAAGGCGCCGCCGAGTTCGCTTCCGCCATTCGCACGCTGGCTACTAACGCCATGGCTTGGCCCACCGCTTCGCGTGCTTCTTGCTCTGTCGCAAGTCGGACTTCGAATAACTCAAATTCACCCATCGCCAATTCGCCGAGCACATATTGCTCAGCCAGCCACGAAAGCTCGGCGTCATGCTGTGGATCGTTCGATTGCATATTCATTTCGATTCGCCCACGGGCTTCAGGTTCTTTCTTTCATGATTTTTCGCAGCTGTTCCATCGCCTGCCGCATTCGTCCTAATGCTGTTCCCAGTGGAATCTTCAGTTCCTTGGCAATCTCGGCAAACGTTTGTTCCTCATAGACTCGGCGACGGAGCACCTCACGTTGTGGCGGCGAGAGTTTTGCGATCGCCTCGCGAACTTCGTTGACCGTCTCAGTTTTCACAACCTCAACGATCGGCTCCGCTGTAAAGTACGAGCGAGCCTGGGCCGCTTCCGGCAACAGTCGCTCTCGTCGTGCTTGCTTCCTTCGCCAATCGAGTGCCTCGTTGAAGGCAACTCGGAAGATCCACGCTTTGCGTGTCTCTTCCGCCGTTTCCCCTCCCTGCTCGATGAGCCGAGAGAAAGTGATCTGGGCCACGTCGGCCGCCAGGTGCGCATCGCGAAGGACGCCGGTCAGAAAGAGCAACAGCTCCCGGCCATGCTCATCAAAAAGATGAGCGACAACCTCGGTGGAGAGTGGCAATTTCTTTGGTGGCGACTCGGCTTCCAGCGGCGCGGTTCCCCTTGGCTGTAAACCTACGGAAACCTCACCGGATGACCCTGAGCGTTCAGCGGACCCCAATCATCCCTCCCGCGTGGGTCGTCGACGAAAGGCATAATCACCTGTTTGATGCGCCGTGCGACCCTTTTATTGTGGTCTGCGTACAACCTACTCCTACCGCAAACCGGTCTCAAACCTGTTATATTCGAACGACGGTCCAACAACGTCCGATTGCCGTAAGTCCTTACTCAAAAAACACTTCTGACGCCGCAGCTGGGAGATTGCCTTTGTTCGCAGGGCCAATTTTTGGCCGGGAAGCCATGACGGCTCCCCGCACGACGCGGCACTTTATGGCGCGAGGCGTTTATATCGCCACGCTCGGAATCCTCATTTGCACCGCCTGGACAGTCGTGACCGGCGCTCAAGAGATCCGCACAATCAGCGACATGGCCCGCTTCGGCTCGGTCCTTTTCCAGGTTTTGGCGACCCTCCAGCTCGCCGTGATGATGTTCTTGGCCGCCAC
>JBKJSI010000056.1:0-10901 GCA_046595915.1 Pirellulaceae bacterium | reverse complement strand
ACCATTCAGGGCAATCGAATTGGCACCAATGCAGTCGGATCGTTGGCGGTTCCGAACCTAGGCCATGGAATTTTCTTCTATCAATCGAGCGGCAATCAAGTTGGCGGCGCCAGTGCGATTGTCAACGGTGTACTGAGCGGCGCGGGTAATCTCATCTCGGGCAACTTGGGAAATGGGATCGACATCAACAATGGCGGCGCGAATTCCAATGGAAACGTGATCCAAGGTAATTTCATTGGAACCGATCTCAGTGGCACGCGAGCCATTGCCAATGGCGACACGGGCATCGCAATCGGATCATCGAACACGGTCGTTGGTGGATCTATACCAAGCCTTCGAAATGTCATCTCGGGCAACGCCCATGGAGTGGGGATCGGCAGCGGCGGGACCAGTAATCAAGTCATCGGAAATTTCATCGGTACCGATGCCGCAGGTCTTTCGCCTCTGGGCAATCGCCAATTCGGAGTCTCGATTAGTTCCAATGGCAACACAGTCGGTGGCGCGACTGCCGCTGATGGCAACCTCATCGCTAATAGCGGCGTCGCGGGTTTGCGCCTTGGAGGAGCAACCAGCGCCAACGGGACGTACCGCAACAACACTTACTTTGGAAACATCGGCCAAGCCATTGATGCAGGCGCGGCAGGCAGCACAAGCAACGACGGCAGCACAAGCGACGACGCCCCCGACTATCCCGTTATTACCAAAGCCGACATCGTCGGGGCTAATCTCGAAATCGAAGGATTCGCCACCCCCGGAGCGATGATCGATATTTTCCTCTCCGGCCCCTCCGCTTCGGGCTTTGGTCAAGGAAATCAGTTCCTGTTAACCCGCGTCGAAGGGTCAGTGGAAGACACTGACACGGGAACCGGGAACTATGGCCCCGTGGTCAATGGAACGACTATTTCGACCGGATCGATTTTTGGCAATAAGTTCAAATTCGTCATCCCTACGGCGTCGTTGCCGCCTGAAGTGAAGCTCGGCGCGATCGTTACGGCGGTGACGATTGGTTCGACCTCGGAATTCGGCAACGCAACTCCGATTGGCGAGTTCATTAGCAACTTGGCTCCTATCGTCCGGTTGCCTGCGAGCGCCGCGTCACCGTTGCCCGGCGAGATTCTGCGAGTCTTCGGCTTCTTTGAGGATTCCGATTCGACCGATTGGACCCTCACCGTCAACTACGGCGACGGGACTCCCGAGAAGGAGTTGCCCTTCGCGCTCGACCACACGTTCAATTTGGAACATGCTTACGCAACATCCGGGACCTACACGATCACCGTCACGGCGCTGGACAACAGTTCCCAATTGAGCTTGCCCGCCACTTTGCAAATCAATGTGCAGAATGAGCGCCCGGTCGTCACGTTCAATGAATTCAGCTTGACCAATAGCATTTCTGAAGGTGGGATTACGACGCTGCGAGGCAGCTTTACTGATGAAGGAGCGGAGTCCCATACTGTAACGATCGACTGGGGAGATAACTCAGCCCCCGTCCCTGTGATCTACGGAACCGGCATTCGCAGTTTCGTCGCCACCCACCAGTATCGGGATGATGGGGCGAGTAACTCGCAGCGGGACTATTACCGCGTCGTTGTAACCGTGACCGACGCCAGCGGCGCATCCGATAGCACCGCGGAAGGACTTTTCCTTCAGGAAGTTGTCAACGTCGTCCCCACGGCGTTGCTACTCAATGTGACGCCAACTTCGACGACGGAAAATGGAATCGTCACGCTGGGAGGTAACTTTGTCGACCCAGGGGTGCTCGATGCGCATCAGGTCACGATCAACTGGGGAGATGGGTCGCCCGAACAAACCCTCAGCGCGAGCCAGTTGCCCTTTGGCGCGAGGAGCTTCGCTGGAATCACGCACACTTACCGCGATAATGCCGCTGATCCAGCGGGTTACGTTATCACCGTCTCGGTGACCGACGACGATGAGCCGCTTGCGCCCGCCGTCGCAACGCGAACCTACCTTGTTCAAAACGTGGCGCCCACGAACCTTGCGATTCAACTCAATGGCACTCCACTCAATACGGCCACGATTTCCGAAGGCGGCTCGATCACTCTCGCTGCGACCTTTGACGACCCCGGTACACTCGATTCCCATGAACTGGTAATCAACTGGGGCGACAGCCTGGAGGAGCAAGTCTTTTCGCTCGTGCCCGGCCAAACCAGCCTCACTGGTATTTCCCATCGCTATGGGAACGATCCTGCGGGCGCGAATCCTGCCTATGCCATCACCGTGAAACTCCGCGACAAGGATATGCCCGCGAACGCTTCGGTCATCTCCACTGCGTCAGTCACGGTCAACAACCTAGCGCCAATCGTTGGGCCGATTCAGCTTTATGTCCGATCGACGACTGGCGCCTGGGTTGCCGCGCCTGCCAGCGCGACCATTCGCGAGGGCCAAGAAGTCCGCATCACCGGCTCTTATTCTGACCAGGGCGCGTTTGACCAACACACGGCGACAGTGACTTGGGCCGCTGGGAAGATCACTCCCGCTTCCCTCAACTCGTTAACACACACCTTTGAGGCGACTTTCGCCTATACCGATGACTATGCCATCGGCACTGCCTTTGACGTCGAGAATATCGTCATCCATGTCAGTGATCGCGATGGCGGCACTGGTGTTTCGGCGCCGGTCGGCGTGCGAGTCGAAAATGTTGCTCCGACCGCCCAGTTCATTCCCGGCCCGGCGAACGCCAATGATTATGAGATTACGCTGCTCTCTCAGGCAAGCGATGCGAGCCCCGAGGATTTCGCGAATCTGACTTACCATTGGACGATTTCAGCTGGAAATCTCACCGAGGGAACCTTCAGTAAAGACCTCACCTTTGATCGCCGTCTCTACTCGGGCGTCATTACCGTGACGTTAGTGGTTACGGATGATGACGGCGGCAGTGGCAGCCTTGTCTCCGCAATGCTTTTTGGAACGGCGAATCCCGATACGATCCTCATCACTGATGCTTCGTTCCCTGTCGGGATCAGTAATCTCACGGTGCTTTCGCTCGGCAGTCAAGACGTTGTTGACGGGCGAGGTGTTCTCAATCCAACCCACCGTCTCATCCTAGATGGCGGCGCCGATGCCGATCAACTCTTTGGCGGCGCCGGCGACGATATCTTTATCCTGCGCGGCGGCAATGATATCGCCAATGAAGCAAGCTCCTCTACAGGACAGGCGGGCGCGGACCAGTACTTCCTCGTGCCCAACTCGGTGCTCACCATCTACGACAACAGCGCTCAGGCAAACGCGCTGAATTTCACCTTAGCCGATTTCCAGCCATCGGGAACGCCTAACGTAGGGATCACCTTTGATCTGTCGAAGACCGCGAGCTATGAGCTCCAAAACGTCGCGCCGGTTACCGGTAGCACACACTTTGTTGCCGCTGTGGGCAATTTTGACGAGCTCATCGGCAGCCGCTTTGGCGATTCGCTAACCGGTAAGTCCAGCTCGACCGTCGATGGTGGCGCAGGCGCCGATCGACTCTATGCCAAAACGAATACCACGAATGCGACATTCATTGGCGGCGCCGATGCCGATCTCTTTACCGCAACCGGCACAGGCATTGCGGGAATTGACTTCCAGGGCGATGCCGGCGCGGATGTCTTTACGAACGAGTCAGCGTCGCTCTCGAATGTCATCTTCAGCGGCGGCGCCGATGCCGATCTCTTTACTAATATTGGCGTCGGCTCCATCAGCGGAGTCGATTTCCGAGGCGATCAAGGCGCCGACGTGTTTGAGAACTTTGGTTCGCTCACCGGCGCCGTCATTTTCAGCGGCGGCGCGGATGCGGACCTCTTCACGAATACCGGCAGCGTGCTCGGTTCCGTCGACTTCCAAGGCGATCAAGGCGCCGATCTATTCGAGAATCGCGGCTTGCTAAGCGGTGTCACGTTCGGCGGCGGCGCCGATGCCGATGTGTTCACCAACTTCGCGGGCGGATCGATTTCCAACGTTGATTTCCGAGGCGACGCCGGGCAAGACAAGTTCTATAACGTCGGGACGATCTCGGGGCTTTTGAATAAGTTCCTCGGCGGCGACGATGCCGATCTATTTAGCAACACAGGATCGATCACAGGCTCCGTTGAGTTCGGCGGCGGCGCCGATGCGGATCTGTTCACCAATGCCGGTTCGATCACTGGCTCGGTTCAGTTTAGCGGCGGCGCGGATGCGGACGTGTTTGTGAATACGGCCTCCAGCGCACTCGGCGCGATCGATTTCCAGGGCGATGAAGGCGCGGATCTCTTTGAGAATCGCGGCTCACTTGGCGCGGTGGTCTTTGGCGGCGGAGCGGACGCCGATGTGTTCACGAATTTCGGAAGCTCGACCCTCGGCGCCGTCAATTTCAATGGCGATACCGGCGCCGATGAATTCAGGAATCTTGGTCAAGTGCTTGGAACTGTGACCTTCAGCGGCGGCGCCGATGCGGACCTCTTTGCAAATGCACCTGGCGCGGCAATTGGCAGTGTGGATTTCAACGGCGATACCGGCGCCGATGAATTCTCCAACTTCGGTCAAGTCTTGGGCGGCGTAACGTTCACCGGCGGCGCCGATGCCGACCTTTTCACCAATGTGGGAAGCGTCGTGAGTAGCGTCACGTTTCATGGAGGGGCTGACGCCGACCTCTTTATCAATGCACCTAGCGGCTCGCTTAGCAGCGTGAATTACAATGGCGATACCGGCGCCGATGAGTTTTCCAATTTCGGACAAGTTCTCGGTGCAGTCACGTTTACGGGCGGCGCCGATGCCGATCTCTTTGTCAACGCACAGGGCGGAGCGATCGGCGGAGTCGATTTCAATGGCGACATCGGGGCTGATGAATTCTCGAACTTCGGCCAAGTGCTTGGCGGCGTGACTTTTACTGGCGGCGCCGACGCCGATCTCTTCGCTAACGCTGGCGGCGTTGTTGGCAGCGTGACCTTCACGGGCGGCGCCGATGCCGATCTGTTCGTCAATGGTCCCAGCGGCATTCTTGGTTCCGTCAATTTCAATGGCGATTCTAGCGCGTCGCAAATTGTCCCGATTGCCGACCAAGGGGCCGATGAATTTAACAACTTTGGTCAAGTGCTTGGTCAAGTGGTATTCTCCGGCGGCGCCGATGCCGATCTGTTCGTGAATGCCATCGGCGGTTCGCTCGGCGGCATCGATTTCCGCGGCGACGAGGGCGCTGATCAGCTTTCCAACTATGGCGCTGTGCTAGGCGCGGTCATCTTCACCGGCGGCGCCGATGCGGATCTCTTCGTCAATACCGGTAGCAGCATTGCGAGTATCGCTTTTACGGGCGGCGCGGATGCGGACGTTTTCCAAAGCAATGGCAGTGGAATAGGTTCGATCAGCTTCGAGGGTGACGAAGGCGCCGATATCTTTGTGAGCCTGGGCAATAACATCGGCTCGATCAACTTTCAGGGCGATGAAGGCGCGGATGTGCTCGCTGTCGGCGGAGTAGGCATTGGCGGCATTGACTTCCGAGGCGACGCTTCCGAAATGGGCAATGACACGCTCGTCAATCGATCGACCGCCGCTTCGCCGACTTCGACGCTCAAGTTCTATGGCTATGGCGGCAAAGACGCGCTAAGAAATGATGGCGGCGGCTGGAAGATCATTTTCCAGGGCGGCGCCGATGCCGATGTGTTCCAAAACAACGCGGGCGGAATTTCGAGTATTGATTTCCAAGGCGATGCCGGCGCCGATCTGTTTGAGAACAACGGTAATTTCGTGAGCGGAGTTATCTTCAGCGGCGGCGCCGATGCCGATCTGTTTGTCAATGATGGAAACACGGTCAGCGGTGTTGATTTCAATGGCGACGAAGGGGCCGACCTCTTCATCAACACCGGCAGCGCCGTTTCGGGAATCATCTTCAGCGGCGGCGCCGACGCCGATGTTTTCTCGAATACCGGCAGCGAACTTTCGGGCGTGACTTTCACCGGCGGCGCCGATGGGTCAGTCGATAGGTTCTTGAACGCAGGCTCGCTTGCCCGTAACCTTACGTTCTACGGCGGCGGGGGCGCGGACCTCTTCTACAACGCTGATGCAGCCACCCGCGGCAGTCAGTTCACGTTCCATGGGGATAGCGGCGCCGACGTGTTCGTCAACTACGGCGCGGAACTCAGCGGTGTCATTTTCACTGGCGGCGCCGATGCCGATCTGTTTCAGAACTCTGGAAGCGGCGTCTGGGGCGTTGATTTCCAAGGTGACGACGGCCCCGATCAAGTGCTGAACCTCGGCGCGGGCCTGCGAGACTTCCGCTTCTTCGGCGGCGCCGACGCCGACCTGTTTGAAAACCGGGCCGACGGCGTTTCGGGAATTAGCTTCCAAGGCGATGGCGGCGCGGATATCTTCACCCAGCGTGGCAATCAAGCGGCTGATACCCAAGTTGGCTCGCTAAACATTCCTGCTTTCAAATTCATCGGCGGCGACGATGCCGATGTGTTCGTCAACTACGGTCAATCGATCGGTTCGATCGATTTTCAGGGCGATGCCGGCGCGGATCGATTGCAGAATAATGGCGCTGAGGTCGCGTTGATTCACTTCCGAGGCGGGCAAGACGCGGATGCGTTGCAAAACAATGGCAACTCAATTGCAGCGATCCAATTCGAGGGCGATGAAGGCGCCGATACCTTCCTCAGCAATGGCTCCAGCATCGGTGCGATCGACTTCCGAGGCGATAGCGGCGCCGATACGTTTATCAACACCGGCTCCGACATTGGCAGCATTATCTTCACCGGCGGCGCTGACGCCGATCTATTCCGCTCCCAAGGTTCCGAACTTGGCGGCGTCGATTTCCGGGGCGATGGCGGCGATGACGCGATGCTCTACAACAGCATCGGCAAAGCGACTTCTACTATTTCCTTCGATGGTGGAAGCGGCGTCGATGTCGTTGCGTTCCGTGGCTCGGCCCATGCACTGAGCTACCAGGGTGGACTTGGCGACGATCGATTAATCTTCTCCGGTTCCGCCGTAATCGCCGACCTCAATGGCGGTGAGGGCGATGATCGATATGAATTTCCCGCAACTCCTGTCGTGGCCGCCACGATAAGCGAAACCTTTGGCGGTGCGGCCGATTACAGCAGTGATTTACTGGATTTCTCCGCCTTCACCAGCGGCCCCATTCAAATTGATCTGGCTTCCCTGGCGGTACAGAACCAACCCGGCGGCTTGTCGATTCAGTTCACGTCGGCGATGAGTATTGAGCGAGTTATCGGGACGACCGGCGGCGACGTCATTTACGGCAATGAGCGCGACAACTATCTGTACGGCGCGGAATATAATTATGTCACACCCTCAAGCCCGCTCGTGACGGCGGTTCGCGCTGCACAATGGGTTTACTTGGATTTCGGCCCCACGGCTACCGCCGCTTCGGCGTACGCGACCAATGGCAACCGGCTCTATTTCGCGGCCGAGCAAACTGCGGTCCTAGAGCGCATCAAGGCGACTTACCACACGCTCGCCAATTGGTTCAATCTTCAATTTACGAGCAACTTGGCGGATATTCCCGCTGGCGTCGACTTCACGACGATTCATTTCAACCAAACGCCCAGCTATGGTCGCCCCGGCGGTGAGTCGAGCGAAGTCGATTTCGGGAATGTGAATTACGGCGGAAGCGCATCGGTGCAGGTGAATGGTCTTCTCGGCGGCATTGATATTCCTGGGTCGCCAACGAGTGACTTCATGGAGTCACTGCCGGAAGACACGGCGCCGCAAATCGGCCAAGACAAGCCCGCCGGCACCAGTGACAACTTCGTGGCTCTCTCCGCCAAGATTGCCGCGCATGAACTCGGACATCTCCTCGGCCTGAGACACTACGATTCCTTTGGCCCGATCGGCTTCGGCATTCACTCGCCGCCGGGTGGTGACATTTTCAAGCCGACTTTCCAAGGCCCGGCCGCGGCTTTTGAGTCCTTCGAGCACATCATCGGTTCGCCAGCCTCGATCGGCACGACGCGTAATAACGACGTGGGTCAGCTTTATTTCGGTGAACGCGAAGCCATCAAGCTTACCTTCTCCATGCTTGATCCAACGGCCACCACTGCGTCGGAAGCATCGACGGCGCACAACACGCTATCCACACCACAGGCTTTGAATTGGAAGACGATCTCCGTCCCCAACACGCTCGCGACCGGACTCAACTCCGCGAAGAACTTCTTCGTCGAAACCGCCGCGCTCAATGGGGCCATCGCGATCGATCCCGTTACGGGCAAGAGTCAGAGCGATTACTATTCGTTCACCGCCAATGCTGGCGAAGTCATCACGATCGAACTAGTTTCCAAAGCGCTGAAGCGGTACACCACCGATAGCAATGGCCTCACACTGGTCAATGGCTATATCGATTCGGTCATTCGCGTTTTCGACGCAGCGGGGCAGTTGGTCCGCTACTTCAATACCGACGCCGTTAGCGACGATGAATTCGAATCTTCCGATTCGCTCCTCCTCGACCTGACTCTACCAACCACCGGCGTTTACACGATCGAAGTGGATACGTTCACTCGCGGGGCTCGTTCTACCGATCCAACGCCAGCGGAACTTGCGACGTGGACGCCCGAGGCTCGTCAAATCCTTCAAGACGCCCTGAACGATACGGATACGGGCAACTACACGCTTTTCATGTATCGCTTTGCCAAGGCAAACCGATCGGATCAGGTGGATATCATCACCGGGCGCGGCGGAAACGACTTTATTGACGCGGGCGCCGGCGATCCCAGTTTCATCAACCTTGGTTCATTGCCGGTCGGCGCCTCCGCTGGCGAAGGGCAGACCCTTGCCGCCAACATTCCTTTCACAGACCTTCGCGGTGAGACGTGGATCATCAGTGTCGACTATGGCGATGGTTCACCTATTGCCTCCCTATCGGGATTTGATCCTACTACCGGATACAACTTCGCTCATACCTTTGCTGATGATGGCGTCTATCACGTTCAGTTCACGATCCGCAATAACGACCTAGTTAGCGCAAGCGGCGCCTTTTTCGTCGACGTGGCGAATGTAGCTCCGGTCATCAATGCCGTCACGATCGACCCAAGCGCCGTGAGCGAGGGTGGCGAGATTACGCTCGGTGGCGGCTTTACTGATTCGGGGACGGCCGATGCGCACACCGTCAACATCGACTGGGGCGATGGCTCGACGAATACGATCGTCTCCTTGGCTGCAGGCGTACTTTCGTTTAGCGGCATCAAGCACACTTACCTCGACGATAACGCATCTGATAGCTACCAAGTTTCGTTCACGGTGACCGATGACACCGTGACCAGCGCCGCCTATGCGAACCCGGTGACCGTCACGAACCTTGCGCCCGATGTTGTGCAAATTCTCGGGGCGCCGACAACGGCGATTAGCGAAGGCTCTTCGGTCATTTTGACGAGCCAGGTGCATGACCCAGGTGTTCCCGATACGTTAACGTATGCGTGGATGGTTACCCGCAATGGCGCGCCCTATCAAGCCTCCAATGATAGCTCGCTTACCTTCTTACCAGCGGATGAAGGAGACTACGTCATCAGCCTTGTCGTCACTGATGATGACGGCGGATCGACGGCCGCCAGCGAAGTTGCCATCCAGGTCATCAATGTCGCCCCGACTCTGATTATTTCTGGCGCAGCGTCCGTGAACGAAGGTTCGAGCTACACGCTGAGCTTGACTTCCTCAGACCCAGGTTCGGATGTCATCGCAAACTGGACGATTCACTGGGGCGATGGAAACACCCAGAATGTGACCGGAAATCCAGGAAGTATCACGCACATCTATGCCGATGGATTCGCCAGCCGCCCGATTACCGCGACGGCAACCGACGAGGATGGAACGTTCACCTCCAATTCCATTTCTGTCACAGTGAACAACGTCGCACCGACGCTTACGATTTCCGGCGCCGCTTTAGTGAACGAAGGTTCGATCTATACGCTGAGCCTGAGTGCGACGGACCCAGGCGCCGACACGATTTCTGAGTGGACTATCAACTGGGGCGATGGCGCTAGCGAAGTGGTGTCTGGAAATCCAGGAAGCGTCACCCACATTTATGCCGATGGCTTTGTAAGCCGCTCCATTACCGCAACCGCCACGGATGAAGACGGAGTCTTTATCGCGAATTCCCTTTCAATGTCCGTCGAAAACGTCGCGCCGACGCTCACGCTCTCGGGTGGAGCAGCCGTGAATGAAGGTGCTACTTACACCCTCAATTTGGCGTCGAGTGATCCCGGCGCCGATACGATTTCAAGTTGGGCGATTAACTGGGGCGATGGCCTCGTTCAAACCGTCGATGGCAATCCAAGCAGTGTGACGCATACCTATGCGGACGGACCCAATAGCTTCACGATTTCGGCCACAGCCGCGGATGAAGACGGAATCTTTTCCGCCAACACCTTGACAGTGTCCGTACTCAATGTGAATCCGATTCCAACCATCAAGGGCGCGCCTGCGAATAGCACCGAAGGAAGTGCGATTGACTTGACCAGTTCGATTGTCGATCCAGGCGCCGACTCCTTCACTTATGCCTGGTCGGTAACGAAGAACGGCGTCGCCTTCGCAACGGGAAACACTTCGAACTTTAACTTTACGCCTGATGACAACGGAACCTATGTGGTCAGCTTGACGACCACCGATGATGACCTTGGCGCAGGAACAACTTCGACGACGATCAATGTCACCAATGTCAATCCGATTCCTACGATCAATGGCGGCACGGCGAACAGCTTAGAAGGGACGGCGATCAATCTCACCAGCACGATCTTCGATCCCGGCGCAGACTCCTTCACTTATGCGTGGTCGGTCACGAAAAATGGTGCGGCTTACGCCACAGGATCCGCTCCGAACTTTAGCTTTACTCCCAATGACAACGGATTGTACGTTGTCACCTTGACCACGACCGACGATGATCTCGGAAATGGCGCAGATTCGAAGTCGATCACCATCGCCAATGTAAA
>JBKJSI010000752.1:0-3113 GCA_046595915.1 Pirellulaceae bacterium | reverse complement strand
AAAGAAACTTGCTGAACTGATCACGCAGCGTCGCGCCGAAGCAGCAAAACGCATTCGCAGCCGCGTTGGCGACTATCTCTTTGCCCAGCGCGAGCTCGAAAAGTATCCCGACGCCAGCTTCAACACGTTTACGACCAAAGACGAGATCATCCCCGGCGTCGTCATTCGCTGGGAAGAATTCTTGAGCGAAGGCAAACGCGATGGCCACCCCATTCTCGGCGCTTGGCTGGCATTTGCCGATTTGCCAAACGAACAGTTTGCTGAAAAAGCACCGGCCATCGCCAAGTCGGTTGCTGAAAATCCGAAGCTCTACCCAACCATCGCCGCACTCTTCCAAACCGCGCCCACGAGCGCCCGCGAAGTGGCCGATCGCTACGGAAAACTCTTTGTTGAAATCGATCAAAAATGGGAAAAGGCCCAAGCCGACGCAAAAGCCGCAGGCGCACCAACCCCAACGGCCCTGCCTGACCCAAACGAGGACTTGCTTCGAAAATTCCTATACGAGTCCCCTTCACCCTGTGTCGTTCCGCCCGAATCGGTCGGCGCAACCGAATGGTGGTGGGATCTCAATACCGTCGTCGAACTCTGGGGTAAGCAAGCCGATCTCGATCGCTGGTATATCCAAGGGCAGGAATCGAATCCCCGCGCCGTCTATCTAGTCGACGCAGAGCATCCCCTCACCCCGCGCATCTTCAAGCGTGGAAATGTCGCCGCTAAAGGTGCCTCAGTCCCTCGGCAATTTCTCTCAGCGCTCACCGGCCCGGATCGAAAGCCCTTCGCCATTGGCAGTGGACGGCTAGAACTCGCCCAATCGATCATCGATCCCAAGAACCCCCTCACAGCACGAGTCTGGGTCAACCGAGCCTGGAGCCACCACTTCGGCAAAGGACTCGTCACCAGCCCCAGTGATTTCGGCCTCCGCGCGAGCCCGCCCAGCCATCCCGAGCTACTCGATTGGCTCGCCAGCGAGTTCATCGCCCATGGCTGGAGCAATCGTTGGCTGCATCAGATCATCATGAGCTCAGATGCCTACCAACAATCGAACTCCGGACCGCAGGACGCGAAGGCTTTGGCTCGCGCCCGCGAAGTCGACCCCGAGAATCGTTATTTATGGCGAATGCCAACCAAGCGACTCACCTGGGAAGAGCAGCGCGACACGTTCCTGACATTTGCCGATGAACTCGACTCGGCGATGGGCGGTAAATCGGTCGAAGCTTTTTCACCCGGCGCCAATGCCAAATTCCGCCGTTCTGTTTACAACCGAGTCGATCGCCAATATCTACCTGGCTTCCTAAGTGCCTTCGACTTTGCCAATCCCGACATGCACTCGCCGCAGCGTTCCGACACCACCGTCCCCCAACAGGCGCTCTTCCTCCTCAATCACCCCTTCGTGGCCGGCAGAGCAAAAGCCATCGCAAAGCATATCGCAGAGCCGCCCGCCGAATCCAAAGCCATTCTCGTGAATCGCCTCTTCGATACGATTTTGCAGCGTAAGCCATCGGAAGGTCAGCTCAACTCCGCAGTCGCATTTCTCGAATCCGCCGATGTCGCACGACTCGCCTCTTTGAGCGGCGCCGAACCCTCGCCCCCCACCGGCCTGTCGCCGCTCGAACAACTCGCCCAATTGCTTCTCATTTCCAACGAAGTCCTCTTTGTGGATTAGGTTCTGCCAATCTTGAAATGAAGGAAAGTGTGGCTGTGTTTTGAAAACAAACGGCACGAAAAGCTGTATTCATCGTTGTGCTTCGACCGTTTGTTTTCATAACACGGCTCGACTCGGCCAGAATATTCTGTCGTGAAAAATCAACAGGAGCGAAAGCTCATGCTCAATCGACGAGAAATCTTGACCCGCGCCGGCATCGGCCTAGGCATGTTCGGCCTGCACGACTTGCTGAGCGGCGCAACCCCTGCGCAGGGCGGCGATACGAATGGCGCCAGCGATCGCGCAAGCAATCCACTGGCTCCTAAGCCTTCACATTTCCCCGGCCGCGCTAAGCGACTCGTCCACTTCTTCCTCAATGGCGGCCCATCGCAGGTCGACACGTTCGACCCTAAACCAAAACTCGCTGAGTTCGCGGGCAAGCCGCTGCCGATTAGTTATCCTACCGAGCGCAAAACAGGCAATTCTCTTCCCTCGCCTTTCAAGTTCCAACGCTACGGCCAAAGCGGCCTCGAAATCAGTGAAGTCTTCGCCAAGACCGCGACGCATGCGGACGACCTTGCCGTCATCCGCTCGATGTATGCCCAAGTTCCCAACCATGAGCCCTCGCTGATGCTCATGAACTGCGGCGACTCCGTTCAATCTCGTCCCAGTCTCGGCTCCTGGCTCTTGTATGGCCTCGGTAGCGAAAACCAAAATCTACCTGGCTTCATCGCAATGTGCCCCGGCGGTTATCCCGTGAAAGACACCGCCAATTGGCAATCGGGATTCCTGCCAGGAACCTTTCAAGGCACCTTCATCGATCCCAAGCATCGCGAGATCGATAAGCTCATCGAAAACGTCCGCAGCCCCCACGCCACCCTAAGCCAACAACGAAAACAACTCGACCTTTTACAAGCCCTCAATCGCGAAAACGCCGCGGAGCGAATCGACGAACGGCTCGACGCCCGCATTCAATCCTTCGAGCTCGCTTTCCGCATGCAGACCGAAGCTGCGGACGCATTTGATCTCAGTCGCGAAACGAAATCGACCATCGAAATGTATGGCGACACGATGCATGGTCGCCAAACGCTCATCGCCCGCAGGCTTCTCGAACGTGGCGTCCGCTACGTCCAGCTCTGGCACGGCGCCGGCCAACCCTGGGACCATCACGGCGATATCGAAAAAAATATGCGGCAGCACGCCGGCGAGATCGATCAACCGATCTCCGCCTTCATGACCGATCTCAAACGCCTCGGCATGTTCGACGACACCCTCATCCTCTGGGGCGGCGAGTTCGGGCGCACCCCCGCCTCCGAAGGCGGCACCGGCCGCGATCACAACCACTACGGCTTCAGCGTCTGGCTCGCCGGCGGCGGCGTCCGCGGCGGCACAACTTACGGCGCCACCGACGAATTCGGCTTCAAAGCGGTCGAGAACCCGACCAGCGTCCACGATCTCCACGCCACGATGC
>JBKJSI010000648.1:0-6131 GCA_046595915.1 Pirellulaceae bacterium | reverse complement strand
GTTTCCTGGAAATGCTTCGTTTCGTAACTCATGACGCGCGCGACGACATCGTCCCCAATTAGAGGATAAACGCCATCGGCAAGATCGCTCGGCGCGGCACGGACATATTCGATCGCTTTGGTCCAGGCGTCGCTGGAAAAGTAACAAGCTGCGTTTTCTAACCGGTCGTAAATCATCGATTTTCTCCGTGGCTGTAGCCTAGGTTGTGCGAGTCGATTTTCCCATTAGGCGGCTTTCAAGAATCGCGCGAGCGATTTCAACCTCTCGATCTGGCAGGCAAGACATGGCTCTTGCACGAGCCGACCGCATTCTCTGCAGCGTACATAGTCGATGCTGTGCGTAATGCCGAAGCGCTTTGGGTGGCGGAACTTGCGAGCTTTTGGCTTGGCGAGAGTCGGCCGTTTTCTGCGGCCAGCGAGAATGTTAGCAATTTGTTTCCTTCCATGGCCTGTTAGTCGGGTAATTTCTCGCCGCGAAAAGCCTTGTGCAGCGAGTTCCTTGATTCGTGCGATTTCAAATGACTTGAGCATGCGAAGTCTCCCAGCCGCGAAATTGAGGACAGGAGAAGAGTATCATGATACTGGCATGTAGTCAAGATGTAATAATAATGTATTCACTAAGTTAGTCGGTCTCTAGCTTTTCGATAGTCCTCGGGCGAATTGAGATTTCGCAAAGTGACTAGTTCTGGGTCAAGCTTTCTCAGCACTTCCGCATCTATGTGATGGGTTTTTGCCGCTTTTAAAAAGGAGTGAAGTCGTGATTCGCCTCGGGCCAAGAGATCTGCGGCAAGAGGCGCCAGCGAGGTTCTGTAAATTGCTGTAAGTGGATGCCACCGGCCTGCCTCGACGACGACTACTGCTTCCGAGTCGCCGAGTTTGCTTGCCAAAAAAGTGACGACTTCTGGCGCCAACATCGGCGTATCGCAGCCGGCGACAAAGGCGGCACCGCAATTCGCAGCTAGTGCCGCGAGGCCAACTCTGATGCCTTCCAGGGGGCCGCGTTTTGGGGCTTCGTCTCGAACAATTCGGCATCGGTCGGGCAGGTGCGGCAATTCTTGGCCATTTGCGGCCACGACCACCAGTTCAGCGGTCACGGCTATGAGTCGCTCCACGATGCACTGGAGCATGGTGCTTCCGCCGAAGGGGAGTAACGCCTTCGATTGACCCATGCGGGTGCTTTGACCGCCACACAAAATCACGCCGCCGAGGCGCATTGCGTACCTCATTACTCGAAAAAGGGGAACGCGATATTGGCTATACTCGCTGCATTCTAACTTACTCCCCGACCTAACACCGCTCGTTCCCATGGCCGTTATCCTGACCCTGCAATCTTCGACCACGCTTCCCATCGAGTTGCAGGGCGTTCTCCCTGAGAGCTGCGTGGGAAAATCGATCGCCGAGATTGAGCGGCTTGAGATATTTCACGGCAAAGAAAAACTTCCGCTAGCGGAGTTTTTTCGTATTGAGGGCAATGCTGACGAAGAGGTTCTGCAAATTCGTGGTGATTGCCGAAGTGTTCACTGGATCGGCGCGAAAATGACGCGGGGCCAGATTCGAATCGAAGGCGACGCCGGGCGTCACCTGGGCAGTCAGTTGGGTGGCGGTGAAATCAAAGTCAGCGGAAGTTGCGGCGATTGGCTGGGCGCGGAAATGCGCGGCGGGCGCATTGAGATCCGAGGCAATGCAAGCCATCAAGTCGGGGCTGCCTATCGAGGCAGCGCGCGCGGAATGCGAGGCGGGGAAATTTTGATTCAAGGAGATGCGGGAAACGAAATCGGCGCCCGGATGCGACGCGGGCTGATTGCCATCGCGGGTAAGTCGGGCGATGCCCCAGGCTATGCGATGTTGGCGGGGACGATTTTGCTTTTTGGCGAGGGAGGAGTTCGTCCCGGCGCCAATATGAAGCGTGGGACGATTGCGTTTTTTTCGCGGCGCCAGCCCGAGTTGCTCCCGACGTTTCGGCATTCCGCGCGATTACGGCCGAGTTTTTTGAGTATCTTACTGCAGAGCCTAAAAGGAAAAGGTTTTCCGGTTCCCGCGACTTGCTTCGCGGCTTCATTTGATTTTTATGCGGGAGATTTTTTAGAAGGGGGGCGTGGCGAGATTTTATTGCGAAAAGAGTAAGCCTAGTTTGCTCACAGCGCTTTTCCATTTAGCAAATCTCGATAATGCCGCGGAACGTCGAGAAAAGCATTTTCGTAGGTCTCTTCTAATGGCACATTGACATAGTATTCGGGTTCGAGGAAAAGCGGCATTTCTATAAGTTGCTTTCCCACTATCGTTGGTTCCACGAATGCCCCGATGGGAGTTCCGGCGGCATAGGAGGCAAGCGTTAGGTTTTCCTCGGATGGCGCGTGATATTCTATAGCACTCAGTTCGGCCCAAATGAGGCCATGGAGCCCATCGGGATCCCGAATGCTCGGAGGGAACAAATCGATGACCAACAAATGCACCCCCGATTGGACCACATCAACGGCTTTGTTGGCAAATCTGCGAATCGCATGTTGACTCGACTTGTTTCCAGGCGAAACGATCTCGATCATCGCCACAACGTGGTGATCACTAACGTGCCTGATTGCAATATGGCGAGCTCTTCGTGCATATACGTCTACATCACTTTGTAAATAAACTCGCGCCTTGGGCTTACTGGTTGCGAGAGCAATTGCTCCGCTACCCCCGTCCGAGCCCAGTGCGTCGTCTTGCAGTTGCAAAGTGAGAACATCGGGGCCCGTGCCTGCCACCACCTGTTCAGCCAGCGCGTAGTAACTGCTGGGGAGCAACCCACGATTCAGGCAACCCTGCAACTGTGCAATCCAACTCAAATGAAATGCGTGAAAAATCCCAGCATGGACGAGGGTCCAATCGTGAATCGGCATAATACCACTCCGCTGGCGAACACTATTTTCTCTTCGCCTATTTTGCCTCTTTCGCCAGCGATACGCAAATCAGCTTTTCATCATTGCGGGCGAAGACGCACTTGTTCGCAAAGGCTGGATGGCTCCAACACACGCCGCCGCGATCGGGGAGTTGATCGGTGGTTGGCTCGAGGATTTTTGTGCGGCTGATTTCCTTGAACCCTTTGGGAGAGAGTTCGCCGATCAAGAGTTCCCCGCGCTCATTAAACAGAAACCAGCGATCGGCTTTGCCTTCTTGAATTTGCTTCACAAAGTGAATAGTGCTCCAGCGCGACTTCGGGGTTGCTGAAAGATCCTCCCAAAGGCGGTCCCCGGTTTTCAGGTCTAAGCAACGCAATTCGCCATAGCTATCGACACCATAGATGTAACCATTTTCCATCGTGGGGGTGCTGATGATCGATTGCAGCGCGTCGGTCTTGATTTCGCTCTTGCCGTTACGCAGCCATAGCTGTTTCGCTTCGGGCTTGGTTGAGTCGAGTTCGATGTTGATGGCGCCGTCGTAGAACGAGGTGCAGAAGAGATTCTTGCCATCCGTAATCGGGGTTGCAGAACCGATCGGCATTTGGCGGTTGGGAAACTTGATTCGCCAGAACTCTTTGCCCGAGCGAGGATCAAGGCCCAAGACATTGGCGCCGCTGTACGCGGCAACGACAGCTTGATTTCCCTGTTGAATCAGTATGGGTGAAGAGTAGGACGCTTTATCTTCGACCGATTTCCATTTCGTTTCGCCGGTGTTTTTGTCTAGCCCGACGAAGCACGCACCTTTGCCGCCGACTTGCAGGATCACCAAGTTTTCAAAGATTAGCGGCGAGGCAGCCGTGCCCCAAATCGGCATCTGAATATCAAACTCATTGATGCCATCGATTTTCCATTTCACTTCACCGGTTTCTGCGTCGAGGCAATGGATATCTCCCATCGCTCCCAGCGCGTAAGCCTTCCCTTCATGGATCGTCACTGAAGCGCGTGGGCCAGCCTTATATCCGATGGTGTATTTTCGAGGATAGCTTTGCTCCCACACTGGCTTCCCGGTATCGCGATCGAAACAGAGGATGCGTTCGATTTGCTCCGGCTTGGTCTGCCGGTCCATGACGTAGACCCGATTTCCGGCGACCGTGGGACCGGTATAACCAGATCCAATTGGGGTCTCCCACTTGGGAGTGAGCGTCGGGCTGGGAAAAGTATCGACAATTCCGGTTTCTTTCCAAACTCCATCTGGCGCAATGCCGCGCCACTGTGGCCAATCTTCGCCACGCAGATTGGAGACTGCCGCCAAGATCGCTAGAGCGAATAAGGATTGAGAAAAACGCTTGAACGTACGCATATTTGACTCCGAAATGCGGATCACGTGAACCGGCTCAATTCATTGAACTGCACTGTGACATTCTATCGAAATGAAGGCGGCAATAGGCCACGCATTCATCCGTCGCACGACAGGAGCCCAAAGCCATGCTAGCCGAAATGCCCCCTTCAAAGCGATACTATGCACGCCGGGTCAGAATTAAAACTCGTCTCCTTCCCATTTCGGCCGATGCTCGATCGTTATAGCCAGCTTGTGATTCGCTACCGCTGGCCTATCGTATTGCTTTGGATTGCGCTGGGGCTGCTGCTGCCAAACTTAGCACCAGCTTGGAACTCAGTCACGCACGACGGTGATTTTGCCTATCTTCCGCCCGATTCGCCTACCCTTTTGGGGCAAGCGTTACTTGATTCCGCATTTGAAACGAAGCCGCCGAAGAGCCAGATTGTTGTCGGACTCGTCCGGGCCGATGCAGAACTCGCGAAAGAGGATTTTGCACCGGGATACGAAATCGCTCGCAGGCTGATTAATCTTTTTGCCGCGAGGGTGATTCGCGATTTGGAACTTGGGCACATCGAGCCAACAACCAGCGATTCGACCAAAGCACTCGACAACATTTCTCGCCCGCAAAGATCGCTCGATTTACTTGATCAAGCGATTGAGATGTATGAGGAACTGGAATTACTCGGCGCTAACGCCTCGCTATCTGAAGAGGAAAAGGAAGTCTTCACGAATCAGCTTGCGGAAACCTTTTATTTGCGAGCCGCCTTCGCGGATCGACAAGCAGGCTCGCCGGATGAAAAGCAGAATGCCGCGAACGATCTTCTCAGGGCAATCGAACTCGACCCGAAACTGGAAGCATTAGGCATCGAAGGAGTAGTCAAGCGTCTCGATGTTGAGAAATTCCCAATCCTCGATATGTGGACTTGGCGGACGAACATCGTAGGAGATCGACTTGCTGATCCAAGGAATCACTCACGGCTGATCGTGATGCACTTTCCGACGGAATTCATGGCGGCTGGCAATATCGCGATTTTGGAGCGGGTCGAAAGAGAGTTGACGGCGGCGCGTGAGGCCTCGGCTCGTTTGTCCTCGACGCCAGGTCAGCCAACTTGCAAGCTCATCGTCTCAGGCTCGGCAGCTGTCGGCGCCGATATGCTGCGTTCTAGCGCGAGAAGCATTCGCAATACCGATTGGCTCACCGCCGCGCTGGTATTGATCATTCTCGCCGGCGTTTATCGCTCGCCAATGATGGTGGCGATCCCGATGGCGGTGATCTATCTATCGCTGCAGATTTCGACCTCCCTCATGGCGTTGCTGGCCGCGGCGGCGGCAGAGCCGAACTGGCCCTATTGGGACTTTAAAGTTTTTGCCACGACGCGCATTTTTGTTGTCGTTCTGCTCTATGGTTCGGGAACCGATGCTTGCCTCTTTCTGATCTCCCGTTTTCGCGAAGAATGCGGCAAAGGCTCTGACTCGCTAATCGCTGTCCGGAAGAGCGTGTCGGGCGTAGGCGGCGCATTGCTCGCCAGTGCCGCGACTACGATTCTTGGCATCGGAATGCTCTTCTTCGCGGAATTTGGCAAATACCATTACACCGGTCCCGCTATCGCGTTTTGCTTGTTCATTGCGACCTTAGCATGTATTTCCCTCGCGCCTGCGCTCTTGGCGGTGCTGGGGCCACTCGTCTTTTGGCCTTGGCCGCCGCTTCAGCAACGGCGTGTCGAGTTGGCGATTGCGAATCGCCGGAAAAACACGCGTTTCTTGGGGAAGAGAGTTTCGGAGTGGGTTGTCCGGCGCCCGGCTTTAGTGATTGGGGTCTTTCTCGCGCTCCTCGCGGCGCCGGCGCTACAGGGTTGGGTTGCCGTAGAGAGAGTTAACTACGACGTTCTTCAATCGCTGGGGAAAGATCTGCCTAGT
>JBKJSI010000454.1:0-4817 GCA_046595915.1 Pirellulaceae bacterium | reverse complement strand
CCGCCTAAACACACAGCATCCTTGCTACAGTCTCTAAAAGTAGGAGGTAATCGCCCAGGCTAGTTTCAAGTTTTAGAAGGAAGCCCAGGCTCAGCCTCCCGGTTGCAAATTAGCAGGCGTGTCGGCGAAATGCCAGATTTATTTTTGCTTGCAACCGAATTTTCCGGGAAGACTTTTGCACGTCTCGATGGGCTTCGGCATATTTTGCTAAAGGGCGGCGTTTAAATCTTGCCGTCGCAGGCGCGAATCGGCGACTAGAGTGATCAAAAGAGGCGCCCGAAAATGAAAGTTGGTCCCTCAACGGCGATCCTGCTTTTGTCAGTTGTCGTTGGCTTTGCCGTCGCAGTTATTCCTTGGTTGGCGGGGCCGCAATATGACCAGCGCACTGCGGTTGCTGCGGGGCGGGAGCATGTTTTGCGGGATGCTACTGGGGAAATGCTCTTGGAAATGGGTGGTGCGCCTCAGGCACTCGGCAAAGGGAGTGCCTCCCCGCAGAGGGTTTCCTCGAAATGGATGGCGATGGCTTTCTACAGAGCGGATTCCCATATTGGGGATATGCGTGCGCGAGATGACCTTTGGGAGTCGGCGCCGCCGGAAAGGGAGTTCAATTACCCTCGCCGCTATCGAGCAAAATCGAATGTCCAAGGTTTGTTTTTGGTTGCGACGCCGAAGATGGATGTCGGGATCGATGGCAAAATGGGAATGCAAGTGGACCTCGTTAATACCACTGGCGATTTGCTCTCCTTTCCTTCGAGCGATGGAACCGTGTCGATTGTGCAGCAAGCTCAGGATGAGAATGGAATTTGGCGGGCCATCGAAAGGTTGCCGCAGAGCGATTGTGGAAATAGCCATTACCCGGTGTACCTGCCGCCTGGACACTTTTGGCGTTTTGAGGCGCCTCGATATGAAGGGACGCTGCAAACGCGTCTCCGCTTTGCCATATCGCTTGCTGGCAGGGCCGTCTTGCATTCGAATTGCTTTGATGGGTCGGTGAATCCCGAGCAGTTTGCGCTGAGGCCGCCACGTTTTGCGTCATCGCGGCATGATCCTTTTGAAGGGGATGAGGGCGAGTAACAAGTTGTATTGGCGTAGCAGTCAGGCGCACCGCTGCTGAGAAATTATCGTTCGAGGCGCCGGGCTGAGCGATTGCAAATTTGATTCCAGTAAGTGCGCCAATGGAATGTGCTGTCGATCACAAGCGCCCAGGCGATGGAATCCGCGAGAAAAAGGGGACTTGCCATTAAGAAGCTTGTGGGCTGAAAGAATACGCCCAGTGGAAACGCAAGGATTCGCGCTGGCAAAGAGAGCCAGGAACTCCAGGCCCAAAGGGTTAGGGCGGCGGCGTCTGTGACGACGTAAATGGTCCACCATAGTATCCATCTGCGTTTGCCGAGCTCGGCGAACCAAGTTTTATTTGACTGCTCGTCCCGCTCCGGAAAGCGGGGGCCCATCGTTATTCCCAGGATCAATATCCAAAGCCAAATTGAAATGAGTGGGGAGTAAACTTTTAGATAAATTCTTGCGGCGATGTTGTCGCCTCTTAATTCGCGCCACGGGAGGAGGTAGTAGAGGAAAAAAATGACGGCGTCAAAAGGAGCGTAATAGGGCTGCAGACCGTCGCCTTGGCGAAGTTCATTGAGCATCCAGATTCGCCAAGAGTGGATGCCAAAGGCGATGGGCAAACTCGAGAAGAAGAGCAGCCATTGCGATAATGAGAATCTCATGTTAGATGCCGGCGCCACGCCTGAGGTAAGTCCAACTATGGCGCCTTCGCGGGTTTGCTGAGGGCGCTTAGCACTTTTGGGTCGATGTCTTTGCGGATCAGGCGGACGGAGCCGTCTAGCATAGCGAAGTTGGCGCCTTGGGGGTTTGCTCCGCCGAAGCCTTCGGGGGCGCCGATTCCTGCTTGGGGGTCGCGGCTGTTTTCGGGCTTTCCCCAGGGGACGAATTGGGCGTTGACTTCGCCAAACATGAGAGTTTTGGATGTGCCGCCTTCGGCCGCTTCGTCGAAGGTGAAGTGATCGGTGCGGTCGAAAAGGTGTGTGTTGCCAGCGTAGTGGTTGAGGCCAAGGCCGTTGCTGTCGCGTAACGGAGGAGTACGGAATTGAGGGTTCAAGAGCGGTGGAAGAATTGCTCGAAAGTACTTGATATTCTTGGGATGATCCCAGGGAAGCTGATGATCGGTTTCATCCATGTAGGGCAAGAATGGGAGAATATCGACCACCCAACTATGCCTGGGTTTATCGGTCTTCCAATGTGAAGGAAAGGTTTTGTAGGTGGAGACTCTGTTGTGAATCGCGAGCGCCTGCTGTTTCAGGTTATTTTCGGACAAACCTCTGAAATAGGGAGGCACATCTGGGCCATAGAGCGACTCCTTAGAAGTCGCCAGCCAATAGGATTGGTGCGTCACGCCCACGACCGAAATTCCGGCGACGAAGATCGCCATGATGCCGGCGGTGAGTGCGATCGTCCATTTCCAGCGCCAGCAGGGTTTTGGAGTGCTTTCTGGGTTTGCTGTAGCGGTAGTTAGCCAGCTCAGGAAGGAATGCAGGATGAGGATCAGGGTGATCGATGCGCCTGTGAAGATGGCGACGCCGTCCCATTGGATGCGGACGCTCGGAAGGACTCGCCAGAGGAAGGCGATCCAGCCGAAGGTTAGGTCCATGCCGATTTCGCCGCTGGGGAGGGCGTTTTGCCAGAGGCGCAGCGCGATCAGCAGCCCGAAGAGCAAGAGTACCCCGATCATTAGGAAGAGGAGTCGTTTCTTCATGTTCAGCGCCTTTCTGGGGAGCCTTCGCGAGGGTGGGTGACTGCGATTGGTTGGCGGGGGCGCTTCTTTCGCGGAGCGAAAGGCGACAATGGTCTATTTGCTGGGGGCGTCGTTGACGGAGTAGGTTAGGCCCTCTTTCTTCCAGGCGCCGGGGGTCATGAGTTCTCTTGCGCCGGAGATCATGGTGAGGACGATGACGAAGAGGAGTCCCCACAGGAGCACGAGGCTAAGCGCGCGGAGGAAGGTTAGTTTCGGGAGACGCGGGAAATCTTTGGCGACGAAGTTCCAGAGGAATTTGACGACGAGTGTCGAAGCGAGGATTCCCATGAGGAAAAAGGAGATGGCTTGGAAACGCTCGTGCGGGGTCTCGCGGAGGCGGAGGACGGTTTCGAAATCTTCGCGGAGGGCGCTGGGCATGCCTGCAAAGGTTAGGGACGGAGAGACAAGCAAGGCTGCTATCAACAGAAGAAAAAGTAGGTGGTGGAAAGAGGATTGACGGAGATTGAAAGCCATTTGAGTTATTCCTCTTCCAATCTCGAGTTCAATTCTCGGCGCCGCAATGGCTATTATCATAACGCTGCGTGGCGGTGAAAACGATGTTGTTGATTCCGCGCTGAGGTTCCATTTTTTGGAATCGCATTCGATGAGGTTTCTGGGCCGGGTTTGCGGTATGTTGGGATGTATATCGCTCACAGAGGCGCGGAGACACGGAGCAAAGGCGGGGTACGCTGGAGGTAATAGAGTTATGCATTGCGGCTTCAACTTTCGAACAATTGGGTTGTTACTGCTAGTTGTTTTTGGTGGGCGTTGTTTTTCACAGGTACGCTGTTTTTCGCAGGAAGGGAGTGCGGGTGATTTGCCGCGGATTCGGGTATCGGGTGATAAGAAGTCTTTTGTGATGGGGACGTCGGACAAGCCGTTCATGCCTTGGGGATTTAACTATTTGGGGCGCGAGGGATCATTGGCGGAGGAGGAGTGGGGAACGGATGAGGGGTGGGGGCGGATTGAGAATGATTTCGCCCAGATGAAGAAGCTGGGGGCCAATGTTGTTCGGTGGCATCTGCAGCTTGAGACTTATATGGAGGGGCCGGAGACGGTGAAGGCGGAGTCCTTGGGGCGGCTTAAGAAATTGCTGGGTGTGGCGCGGGCGGCGGGGCTTTATTTGGATTTGACGGGACTGGGCTGTTATCGGCTTAAGCGTTGCCCGGCTTGGTATGACGCGCTTTCGGAGGCGGAGCGGTGGAAGGTGCAGGCTCCGTTTTGGGAGGCGATTGCGAAGGCGTGTGCTGGGGACTCTGGCGGTGGGGACTCGGTGGTGTTTTGTTATGACTTGATGAATGAGCCGGTGATTACGGAGAGCAAAGAGGGGGAGCACCGTTGGCTTACGGGGGAGCTAGGTGGATTTCATTTTGTGCAGCGGATTAGTTGTGCGCCAAAGGGTCGGGAATCGGTTGAGATTGCAGAAGCTTGGGTGAAGAGGCTGGTCGAGCCGATTCGGCAGCGGGATAAGGAGACGCTGATTACGGTTGGGGTGATTCCTTGGGCGTTTGTTTGGCCCGGTGCGAAGCCGCTTTTTTATTCACCGCAGGTCGCTAAGCACCTCGATTTTGCGAGTATTCATGTCTATCCGAAATCGGGCGAGCTGGAGAAGGAGCTGAAGGCGCTGACGGTTTATGATGTGGGGATGCCGCTCGTGATCGAAGAGATTTTTCCGATGACTTGTTCGACGAAAGAGCTCGATGCGTTTATCGATGCGGCTTCGCCGAGGGTGGATGGTTGGGTTGGGCATTATTTTGGGTATACAGCGGCGGAGCATCGCAAAGAGGGGACGATTGCGGGGGCGATGAAGGGAGAGTTTTTGGAGTATTGGGGGCGGAAGGGGAAAGATCAGCGTGGAGTCGAGGAATGAGTAAGGACAAATACGCCGACTTTGTTGAACACCCGCGCTACGGGAGGCGGCCGAACTTGACGGGGCTCAATCCTCAGCAATTTGAGAAGGGAGCTTATCTTCATTGCAATGCAAGTCGAGGTGAGTGTATTCCTAATA
>JBKJSI010000375.1:0-4669 GCA_046595915.1 Pirellulaceae bacterium | reverse complement strand
TGCGCGAATCATCGCCTGGGCCTCCGGCGACTGCCGGGAAATCATCTCTTCCGTGATCAGGGGTTCCTGCGACATGCCCCTGGTGTCGCCAATTTCGGCCTCGGCGCGAAGAGCAATTTGGGCGGCTCGGTCGAAACGGGGTGTGAACGGTTACCTTCCAAACTTATGAGACCTGCAATGGTAATACGTGTACCGGACAGATCGAGATCCTTTAAGTTCGCGAGCGACTCTAAATGCCGCAATCCGGCATCCGTAATCTGTGTATCGCGTAAGTCAACGCATTCCAGTTTTTTTATATCCCGGATGTTGGCAATACCTTGATCGCCAATACTCGTGCTGGATAGATACAAGCGTTTAAGGCTACTGAGATGCTGAAGAAAGGCGAGATCCGAGTCGGTGGCACCGGTTTCACTCAGACTCAGAACTTCAAGCGCGCGAAGTTCACCTATGTACTTGCATCCATCGAAATCGATGCGCGATTGGTCAAGTACCAAGCACTTCAGCCTTGGAAAAACCGACAGTGATCGTAAGTCTTCGCAATCGACATCCGAAGCCCAAGCTCGAATTGCCAAGGTATTAGCATACGAATCGTCACCGAGGAGTGCTTTCCTCCAAGAAGAACGCGTGCTAATCGTCGCATCAATTTCGTGGTTGCTATGAGAGTTTAGGTATCGAAGGTCGGGTGCAAAACGTTCATATGCCTTCCTTTGTCGTACACAGCGAGCTCGCTCGTAGACCACAGGCAGAATTGCAATTCCGACAATTGCCGGAATCATTAGCATCGTTCGCAATTTCCATCGGAATGAAAGGTTCATAGACCCACCTCTTTGAGGTGACAAGTAATGATTACCCACACCTGAAACACTCGCAACGGCCATGGCTCATCCGCCGCCACTCGCGACACTACTCTTAGCGTAGAAATCAACCTCTCCCGCGTCTGCATGGAACTCGTCGTGAGATTGCTTCATCATCGATAGTTTACCTAATGCTGGCCTCACCAGGGGCAAGTCACCGGTGAAATCCATCAGCGTCGGTCGTTCAAGATCGTGTAAGATTGGGGCCGCCGTAGCAGGTTCAAGTTCCGCCGCGCGGAGGTCAAGATGATCGAGATCGATCCGACCGTCGATTTTGTTTGCAAAATGCTCCTGGGAAATCCGGCGCATTCTCGGCTCACGATCCATTTTCTTAATGCGGTGTTGAGAATGGAGTCACCGATTGTCGAGGTCGAGTACCTCAATCCGTTTGTCATGCAAGAATTTGAGATGGATAAGCTCGCCATCTTGGACATTTTGGCCCTCGATGACCAAGGGCGTCGGCTGAATATTGAAGTTCAACGCACGAATCCGGGAGGCTTGCCGGAGCGGCTGGTTTATTACGCTTCATCCCAACTTGTCGAGCAAATTCAAGAGGGAGAAGGCTATCATTTGTTGCGGCCTTCGATCGGGATTTGCTTGCTGAAGGCCAGGCTTTTTCCGGATCTGGCGGACTATCACCAGCAGTTTCGCCTTCGGACCCACGGCGGGCTTGAATTGACCAATTGCTTGGAAATTCACACGTTGGAGTTGCCCAAATTCACAAAGGCATGCGATAATCAAGAACAGCTCGAACCTTTAGAAGAATGGATGGATTTCTTCTGTAACGCTAAGGGCTCAACGCCCGACTCACTCAGAAAGCGATTACACTCGCCGGTATTCAACGAGGCGATTGGAGTCTTAGAAATGATCTCAAAAACGCCTGAACAACGCCGTTACTATGACGCCCGCATGAAATGGGAGCGGGATGAAGCCACTCGCGTAGCGTTAGTGGAGAAAGCTAAAGCCGAACTGGAAAAAACCCAAACCGAACTGGAAAAAGCCCAAGCCGAACTGGAAAAAGCCCAAACTGAGATGGAAAAAAAACAAGCCGAAACAAAGATGGCTGTCTTGGATGGCAAAGCGGCACAGGTCCACTTGTTGCACGAGCTTTTGGGTGAGCAAGCTATCAGCGTTGAGGTGCTGGGTAGCATACCTCTGGATACTCTGGATGAATTGATCGCCGGGCTGCAAATCAAAGTCCGAAATCGGCTCAAATAGCCAAATACAACGACGATGCTGGCGATCAAACCTGAAACACCCCCAACCGCCACGGCTCGTCCGTCGCCGTCCGCGTCACCACTCTCAGCGCCGAAATCAACTTCTCCCGCGTCTGCGCCGGCTCGATTACATCATCCACCCAGCCCCGCGCCGCGCCATAATAAACATCGGTCTGCCGCTCATAAGCCGCCTTCACTTTGTCGCGCAGCGTCTTCAATTCCTCGGCATCGACGGCGTGCCCCTGTCGCTCAAGACTCTTCACCTGCACATCCAGCAGCGTCGAAGTCGCTTGCTCACCGCCCATCACCGCGCACCGGGCGTTGGGCCAGGCGAAGATGAATCTCGGGTCGAATGCTTTGCCGCACATCGCATAGTTTCCGGCTCCGAACGACCCGCCGGTGATGACGGTCAGCTTCGGAACTCGCGAATTACTGACCGCATTAACCACCTTCGCCCCGGCACGAATGATCCCCCCGCGTTCACTATCGCGGCCGACCATAAATCCATTCACATCTTGCAGAAAGATGATCGGCAGCCAGTCTTGATTGCAATTGAGAATGAACCGAGCCGACTTCTCCGCGCTCTCGACATAGAGCACGCCGCCAAACTGAAGTTCTCCCTTGCCCGATTTCACGCGATGGTGCTGATTCGCAACGATACCAACCGGATAGCCGCCGATTCGCGCCGTGCCGCAAACGAGCGTCTGGCCATAGTCAGCCCGGTATTCATTGAACGACTCCGAATCAACAATCGTGTCGATTACGCTCTTCGCTTCATAGTCCTTCCGCGGATCGGCGACCACGATGTCATAAATCTCATTCGGATCGCGATTGGGCGGCTTCACTTCATGTTTCGCGAACGGCTTCGGCGGCGAAGCATCATCGCTTGGCAATAAACCAATCAGCTCCCGCAGCCGGGCGATACAAGACTCATCACTCGTCTCGCGATAGTCGATCGTCCCGCTGATCGCGGCATGCATCATCGCACCGCCTAGTTCTTCGCTCGAGACTTCTTGGCCGATGGCGCTTTTGACGAGCGCCGGGCCCGCCAAATAAAGTCCCGAGCCCTCGGTCATCAGGAGCTTGTCACACAGGACCGGCAGATAGCCACCGCCCGCGACACAGTTGCCCATGATCGCCGCGTACTGAGGTATTCCGGCGGCGGAGATCACCGCGTTGTTACGAAAAATGCGCCCGAAATCATCCTCGTCGGGAAAGACATCTTCTTGGAGCGGTAAGAAGACGCCCGCCGAGTCGACCAGGTAGACCAGCGGCAACCGGTTTTGAAAGGCGACTTTCTGCGCCCGAAGAACCTTTTTTGTCGTCGAAGGAAAGAATGAGCCGGCTTTCACGGTGGCGTCGTTGGCGACGACCATGTGTTCGCGGCCTTTGATCGTGCCGATGACAACCACCACGCCCGCCCCCGGCGCACCGCCCCAATCCGCATACATCCCGTCGCCGGCCCACAGGCCAATCTCCATGCGCGGGGAGCCAGGATCAAACAATAAATCGAGCCGCTCCCGCGCCGTCAGTCGCTTCTTCTCATGCTGCCGCTTCGCCGCCGCGGTTCCGCCGCCCAGTTCCAGAACCTTGGCTTTGGCCGCGCGCTCCTGCACCAGCTGTCTCAAACCATCCGCCGCCGCGTTGCCTTCAGTTACCTTGTCCGCCATGCCGCCCCTCGATGCAAATCAAGAATTCGTAAGCCGCTCAAACCCGCATTCTAGTAGATCGCCAAACCAAGAAAGCCAGGCGCAATCTAGTCAACCTTGGCGGTAGCCCTAGCCTTCAGTGCCGCCGCAAAACCCTTTGAGATCAATTGCCATAAAGAACATGTGCTTTTGGACGATCTGTATCGCTTTATTGCCCGGCAATCTCTTTTTTGCCGCTTCAAGTCTCATTCCGAGACAGTGTCGCAGGTTCGTCATTCTCGGAAACGTAACCTATTCCCCAATCTCCACCGCCGCGAACGCCGTAAGTACTTATAAGCATAGGTTCTATGTGCTGCGTCGCCCCCTTCCCGACCCGATTGGCACGGCGTGTGCAATTAAGTGTCTTCGTCAAGGTGGACACGGTTAACACGAATCAACTAAAAGACAAATCGCCAATCTAAAAGGGAAAACTGGGTGACTTATGAAACGGATCTTTTTTGCAGCGGTTCTGGGACTTAGCGTTTTGATGGGCCAGTCGGCAGTGAAAGCTCAAAGCTACGAAGGCTACGGCTACACCTCGCCGCGAGCCCAGTTCTATTCGGGCCCGACCTATAACTATCCCCGCTACGGCGGTTGGGGCAGCTACGGCTACCACTCTTCCACCTACGAGCAAGGCGTGCTCACGGGCCTCGGCGAACTCCACCGTGGCGTCGGCGAATACAATGTTGCCAATTCGATCGCCGCCTACAACTGGCAGCTCACCCGCGCTGCCTATAATCAAAACCTCTATTCCGAACGCCAAGCCCGGGCGACCATGTATGCCCAGGTCAAAGTGAACTTGGCCAAGAAGCAAGAAGAGAACCGCAAGAAGAATCAGGTCCGAGCCAAGTTCAATGCCGCCCAGCCGGTCGAACGATTGACCAGCAAGCAGCTAGATCGTGAAAGCGGC
>JBKJSI010000200.1:0-3791 GCA_046595915.1 Pirellulaceae bacterium | reverse complement strand
GATGCCCACGAATGCCGATTACCTGCGCGGCGTCCCCATTTTCCGGCAAATCGCCGATCGGAGTCTTGCCCGCTTTGCGGAGAACTGCACAAGGATGCAGTTGGAGCCGGAGCAGGTCCTTATCGAAGAAGGTGATGCTGGCTTTGCGATGTATGTGGTCGTTAGTGGGCGGGTTCGGATCGAGCGTTTGACCGCTTCGGGTGAAGTGCAGGTTTTGGGGGTGCGGGGAAGTGGAGAAGCGATCGGCGAGATGTCGCTGATCGATGGACGCCCGCGCGAAGCGCGGGTCATCGCGATATCGCGCTGTAAGCTGTTGGTGTTGCATCATGCCCAGTTCGCCGAGTTGATCCGGCAGGAACCCACCGCAAGTCTGGCCATCATGCAGTCGCTCTCTTTGCGCTTGCGGGAGGCGGATAACGTGCTGTTATCCTTGCGCTCGCAAGAGGTACACGAGCGGTTGCTCGAGTTTTTGCGACGGAATGCGGTTGATGGTTATGTGACTCTGTCGATGACCCAGTCGGCCCTGGCCGAGCACTTGGGGTGCAAGCGAGAGACGGTGAGCCGGGCGTTTACGTTTCTGGAGAAGGAAGGGCTGATCCAACGAGAGTCGCGCACTTCGGTGCGGCTGGTTTGAACCTATTTTAGAGCATTTGTGATCCAACTCACACTAATGGGCATTGATATGTCGTAAGATATCGCTCGTTACTCTGGAGGGAGAGAAATATACACATGCACCCAATAGCACCTTATCAAGGATTCGGCGCCATTGTCCCATTGGACTACGGTCACCCTGGGCACGATGAAGAGCACTCACTACTCTTAGTTCCCGCAACCTGGAAGAGTCTGGTGGAACTTTTGGAGCAACCAGCGGAGTTCTTGAAAGTAGCTCGGGCTGGGTTCAAGTTCGACAAGTCAACGCAAGACTATCGCTGGGATGCGATGGGCCCCATGACGATAATTCTAGAGCCGCTGACGATCCCCTCCCGCGCAAGCGCAGAGGGACTTCGAATCTTGTCAGCTGTGCTCGAAATGAAGTGTCCCCAGAATCCGGACTTCCCCGAAGAAAAGCTGGTGGGCAAAATCCGTGACGTGATTCCACAATGGCAGGGCCTGACACACAAGGAATGGAGAGACCAAGTTATTGATGCCTGTACTTTCCCAGGGCAACCCTGTAATGGCTACTATATCGTTGAGTATGCACTCGTGACACGAGTGATGGTGATTCGATATGTTCCGCCGAGCCTTTCGATTTACGCGAATAACCCGTTCTACAACGACAATATTACGGCTGTTACATTCAGTGATTTTTTGAACGGACTTGGCGCCACATTTTTCCCGAGAACTGCGTACATGCATTTTGATTTACTGCCCACCGACAAAGTCTACACGCATGAAGTGGTTGCACGACTAAAAGCAGAGTTTGCAGTTGATTACGTTATTGATCCAGTTTGGACGATTGGCAGGCTCTGTGATACGGTAAAGGGAAGACTTGATCCAGACGGGGCCGACTTCGACTACCACTATGCTTCTGCTACATTTGCGGGCACGGGAAACACGCTAAGTATCACGGATAAGAAGGATGCTCGAGAAGAACTCGATTTTCCAGTGACATCGCCACAACGCAAAGATCCGACGCCAAGCCGTATCAACGGGGACTATGACCCGACGGTGATTTTGGAGAGTGTTGACCCTTGGACAGATGGGTGGGTCTGGAAGCAAGTTCCAACAGAGGCGTCTCCAGATTTTGACCCCAACGCTTTACAGACTACCGTAACCTCGGGTGGGGGTGGGATGCAAAAAACCGGGAACGACCCCTCGGCACCTTTCCCTTGCGTGCTCATTTACATCACGGTTAACGGCGAAGGTCAATGGGTCATCGACCCGTCATCAACTCTTGTAAAGAATTATGTCGCTCCGACGCAAGGCGGTGGTTTTTAGCCCTGAACTTGAGGTGTCCACAAATCATGTTCGCATTCTTCCCAGGCCTTTCCTTCAACGGTTTCTTTCGCCTTTCGGTAGTATCCGATGAGGGAATCAGTTTTAAAGGTCCGCCTTGCTTCTGACAATTCGATCACCAGAGCCGGGGCAAGGCGACTTGGTATGCGCTCAGCCCACGTCACGGCACGCGCAGCTGGTTCGAAGTTGCCCTGCTTCAGCAGTGTCTCCGATAGTTCTAGGAGCGCAGTCCCGGCTGCCACAACAAAGTTCGCTTGGACCGAGCACCTGAGCATTGAAACTAGAAGACTCTTTGACTGGTCTAGTTCGCCGCAGATCCGATATGCCTGGCCCACTAGTCTCCCAGCGGAGTAAATGGAACCTCGGATTCGGCCGATGTACTGCTCGGCTTGGCGACAACAGTCAAGTGATTCGTCCTTTACCCCCATTCTTGCTAATATGACTGCACGGAGGGAAAGTGCGGAAACCTGATTTTCCCCAAGCAGGTGCCAACGTGTGAAAAGGTCATCGATGCAGCCCTTTGCCTTTCCAATCTCACCGGCTTGAAGCCATGCCATAGCGACGTCAAGCAATGAATCAGCGTTTTTAACGAGATCTTCATTTGTGGCGCACAATTGTGCTCGCTGTAAGAAGATCGCTGCAGCAAGAAGAGGCTGGCCGTGCCGACGCAGGGCAATGCCCTGAAAACCCAAGAGTTCTATTTCGAGGTCTATATCGCCTTCCGTCCGCGCCTCATCTGCCGCATGAGCGCAAAGTTGTTCCAACTCAGTGTAGAGACCAGTCTCCAGGAGCATCCGGGCCAGCGCTCGCGCAAACTCGATGCCACCATTTCTACGTCGCACGGCGTATGCCGCCGCCTTTCTTAGGTTTGCCGCCTCCAGCCTCCAAAGGGTTGACGCCGCTGACCAATTGTGCGCGTCGGAGCATTCGCGGATGCGTAGGGCAAACATTAGGAAGTAGCTGCGATGAGCCAGCTCAGCTTGATCCGTAACACCTTCAGATGCCTGTTCGGCTAGAAATTCTCGCACCGAGTCGAGCAAACGATATCGATCGGCTCCTGCCGAAGAAACGAGAGAGTGGTCTCGGAGGCGATGTATTGATGCTTCAACCCCCGGAAATGACGGTTCAAGAACCCCTGTAGCGCTCTCCAGCGTAAATCCTCCTTCGAAAACCGACAGACCCTCCAACACCCACTGATCAGCCTCATCCAAGAGATCGAAAGACATCTGGATCACCCGCGCCAAACCCGAGTGACGACCCGCTTGGTCGCGTACCGACTTGACCGTTCCGAGCAAGCTGCTCTGAATCTGCTCGTGCAGCGCTTTGATAGGCGTATAGCGCATGCGGCCGGCACAGATCACAATCGCCAGAGGCACAAGTTCCAAGTCTCGGACCAAGCGGCGGACGTGGGTGCGCTCCGTTTGCTTTGAGCCAAAAGCGGGGGAGTGGCGCGCGGTGTGGGAGAGAAAAAGCTCGACGGCGTCGGACTCCACGCTCGCGGATTGCTTTCCGCTCATGCCGCCTAGCTCGACCAGATACTCGGCTTCGGCCCCGAGCACGATGCGGCTGGTGACCAGAACCTTCAGATTCGGGCATCGCCGGACCAAGCGGTCTAGGAAACCGCCGAGGGTGACGATGTTCTCGAAGCAATCGAAAATGAGGAGGAGGCGGTTATCCCCGATCAAGGCAACAAGGGCCTCTTCCGAATCGGCAGTTTCCGAGACCTCGCCAAGCACGGCCAAAGCGGCAGCGGCGAGTTCTTCGCGACCGCGAATTGGTTCACATTCGATCCAAAAGACACATCCGGCGAACCCCTCACGAACGTCGAGTCCGCA
>JBKJSI010000148.1:0-8326 GCA_046595915.1 Pirellulaceae bacterium | reverse complement strand
CCCCTGTGACCTTCTCAAGCAAGCTAGAATCAAGCCTCACCTTGGCCTCAAACCAAGTCGATGCCTCATGGATGATGAGATGTTCGCGCTCGACGGCCTTGAGACGCGAGCAGAGTTCAAACACGTTGAGCTGCATTCTTCCACATCTCTTCTATAATTCGACCGAATACGTCTTTGCTGAGCGGGTGAGGATTGGCGTCCCTTAACGTGGAAACTAAGGGCTCGCCGGTGAATTGATAGAAAACTAACCAGCCGCCACGATCATGATAAAAACTCGCGATATCGTCGTAGCCGGGCAAGAGATACAAATCGACGGAACCGTCGTAGTCCTCTACCGTACGAGCGTACGGCTCCAAGAGTATCCGGGTCGTCTCTTTTTGCATGAGCAAGGCAGGAACTTGATGAATGCCAAATTGTGCGTCGCGAATCGGCTTCTGAATTTCCCTCGTCGACCAATCCAACTCAATTGCCCAAACCTTCACATTATCTATCAATTTACGAAGTCGCTCCTGCCAGAGTTGCAGCGTATCTGTTTGCTCAGCCGCGCTCATGATTTTGCTCCTCGAACAAGCCTTAGGCATCGGCCTAGGTAGAACCGCTCAACTCTTTCATTCTATCTTCAACTGGTCAAGCCGATCAATTACCTTTTCAGGCGGCTCGACGCGAGATTTCGCTTATCAAATAGGAACGATCGACTTGGCGCCGAAAACCCGATCAAGAATCGGTTTCGGAATGGGAAGAGAAGATTGTCGTGGCGCTGACAAGGCGAGGGTTTTGGCCTAATGCTCGGTCAAAGCTAAGAATCGGGATCAGTGTGTGGCTGTGTTTCGAAAACAAATCGGCAGAGGAGTCTCTATTCACGTTGGCTTCCTCCCGATTTGTTTTCTAAACACGGCTCGGCTGCACCCCAAAATTTGACCATGACAAAGCACTAGCCTACTCGACTCTTCTATTTCGAAGCAGCGATGAATTTCTCGACCGTCGCCTGATGAATGTCTTCATCGAAAATCGCCCTGATCGGAATGGAGAATCCCATGAGCGCTCTGCTCGCAACATCACCGTCATTTGACTTCAGCGCTAACTTGAATTGTTTTGCGTCGCTAAGCACGTTCTGTTCCAAAATTTGCGTCTTGGGATCGACAATCCAATACTCGAGTACGCCGTGGTCTTCGTAGTCCTCAAACTTAACGCCTCGGTCGTTTTTCGTCGTACTTTCAGATAGCACCTCGACGATGAAATCGGGCACAGGATACTTCATTGTCTCTCCGCTGATCGATTTCGCTTTGTCGACGCCAAAGTAGACGATGTCCGGCTCGTAGTCATTTCGCTTAAAGACGCAAAGTGCTTTCTCAGATCGAACTTTGCCGCCAAAGTTCTTCGACCAAAGGTGGAGCAGCATCTGGAGATTTTGCACTGCCTCCGTATGCCAATCCCGCGCCGGCGAAGGCACAATCACCTCTCCATCGATGAATTCAGTCTTATCACTTTCCGACATCTCATCGTAAAACCGCTCCCGCGCCGCCTTCTCATTCACCGGCTTTTCTTGAATGCGCGCAGCAATCTGCGGCAACCAATGGGAATTCAAAACTTCCTGGACCGCAGTTTCAGGTGACATATCATCCAGAATAGAAGACGGCAATCCGCTATTCAAGAGACGCCGTTTCTCGCGATTCCCCCCAAAAAAACAACCCGCTTTTTCTTCCCCAAATGGCGCCACTCATTTCCTACAATTCAAACAAGCCACCGTCGCGGCAAATCAGTCGCGCCGGCCAAGGTCGCGGTGCGTGCTGCGACCGACTCGCCTTCTCCCAGCTCATGCGATTTGACATTCAAACCTGATCATCTGGCTCATCTGCTGATCAACTGTCCCCAGATAGTAAGCATCTGGATCATCTGGCGCATGTGCCAAAAACAAGCTCTTTTCGCAAGTGTTCGACTGTGGCACGTCAGCCCGAGGTTATCCACAACTCGCGATCCCGGTCAAACTGGTGCATAACACCTCCACACCACGACGTTTCCGGCTTCATAGCGTCATGCGGTAAAAATGCTTCAAATCCAAAAACCTTCGCCCGAGACAGTTCAACGGTTTCTGTTAGCTCAATCTCAGTGCGACTACTCCTACAAAGCCGTCGGCGCCACCGCGAACACGCCCCCACCCAACTACGTCGTTGACCGCTACCAAGGCAAACTTGGCGAAGGCCAAGAAACCTTCGAAGCCGCCTGCCAGGCCCTGCGACGCTGGGAACACTTCAACCTCGGCTGGATGAAAGCGACACCGACCACCACACCCATTCGCGAGGGCCAAGTGATTTGCCTAGTCGCCCGCATCATGGGCCTCTGGTGGCTCAACGCCTGCCGCATCGTTTACACGATTGACGAAACAACCCAGCAAGAGGGCGCCGAAGTGAAAAAAAACGGCTTCGCCTACGGAACGCTGCCCGACCACGCCGAAACCGGCGAAGAACGATTCCACGTCGAATGGAACCACACGACCGGCGCCGTCTCCTACCACATCCTCGCCTTCTCGCGTCCCCATCACTTCCTCGCCAAACTCGGCTACCCCCTCGTCCGCCGAGTACAAAAAACCTTCGGCCGCGATTCGCTCCTCGCCATGCAAAAAGTCTCGGGTGGTGATCGGAGCCGTTCGCTGTCCCCGTTGGAGTCCCGCCTTTAGGCGGAAGGAAGTCCGCGAGGATCTACTCCCGACAAACGGCGCCAAGCCGTCCAGCCCAAAAACCCATCCTTGAACACTTCACCGCATCGGGGTAGAAGCAAAATCAACTGCTTCCCCGCTCGTACTCGAGGAATCCGGCTATGGCCAACAACTTCACCTACCGCCGCCTCGACAAAAACGACGCCGCCGTTCTGCTCGTCGATCACCAATCCGGCCTCTGCAATCTCGTCGGCGATTTCTCGCCCGAAGAATTCCGCAACAACGTCATGGCCCTCGCCGACGCCGCCAAGTACTTCAAATTGCCAACCATCCTCACCACGAGTTTCGAAAACGGCCCCAGCGGCCCGCTCATGCCCGAGATCAAGGCCCTCTTCCCCGATGCCCCCTACATCGCCCGCCCCGGCAATATCAACGCCTGGGACAATGAAGACTTCGTCAAAGCTGTCAAAGCCACCGGCAAAAAGCAACTCATCCTGGCAGGCGTCGTCACCGAAGTCTGCGTCGCCTTCCCCGCCCTCTCCGCCCTCGAAGAAGGCTACGAAGTCTTCGTCGTCACCGACGCGTCCGGAACCTTCAACAAAACCACCCGCGACGCCGCCTGGGCCCGCATGCAAGCGGGCGGAGCACAACTCATGTCCTGGTTCGGCCTCGCCTGCGAACTCCACCGAGATTGGCGAAACGACGTCGAAGGCCTAGGAACCCTCTTCGCCAACCACCTCCCCGCGTACAAAAACCTCATGACAAGCCACGAAATTCGTAAATAACCGAGCTAGCCCAAGACCCGCCGGGCGCAGTCGCAGGTGCAACTGCGCCCGTTTCCCGCCACCAACCGCCACCTTCGCCACCAGCCACGAGAGAGCGCCACCGTCGCCACCACCGCCACCAACTTTTTGCACGCCAACCGTGCTCCTAACCGCGCCCCCTAAACCCCGTGAGGGGGCGCGTGGGGCATCCTAGGCCGGGTTGCGAAAACAAGGCATTTTTGAACCCAACCGCGCTCCACAAAAATACGCACACCCCCACTACTGAGGGTGTGCGTTAGAGTTTTTCTAGACTTGTCGTCAGGCGCGAACTACTTCTTCGCCGCCTTCAGCGCCGCCTGAGCCGCTGCGAGACGGGCAATCGGCACGCGGAACGGTGAGCAGCTCACGTAGTCGAGCCCAACCTTGTGGCAGAAATGGATCGACGCGGGATCGCCGCCATGCTCGCCGCAAATGCCGAGCTTGAGATCCTTGCGAGTCGCACGACCCTTCTTGCAGGCCATATCGACCAGCTGACCAACGCCCGTCGTGTCGAGCGACTGGAAAGGGTCGATCATCAAGATTTCCTGCGCCAGGTAATCGGGCAAGAAGCCATTGATGTCGTCGCGGCTGAAGCCAAACGTCATCTGCGTGAGATCATTGGTGCCGAAGCTGAAGAAATCCGCCTCCGTAGCGATTTCATCCGCCGTGAGCGCCGCCCGCGGCACTTCGATCATCGTGCCGATGAGGATATCGAGCTGGTCGACCTTCTTTTCGGCCATGACCTTGGCGATCGTCTCTTCCGTCAGCTTGCGAAGCGACTTGAGCTCATTCACATGCCCCACGAGCGGGATCATGATCTCGGCCTTCGCGTCGACCTTTTTCTTCTTGCACGCAATCGCCGCTTCGACAATCGCCCGCACCTGCATCTCGAGGATTTCAGGGTAAGTGACGCAGAGACGGCAACCGCGATGACCGAGCATCGGGTTGGCCTCGTGCAGCTGGCTCACGCGAGCCTTCACCACCGCGGGCTTCACGCCCAAGAGGTCCGCCATTTCCTTCTGGCTCTTGTCGTCGTGCGGCAAGAATTCATGTAGCGGCGGATCGATCAGGCGAATCGTGACGGGCAGCCCCTTCATCGCGGTGAAGATGCCAATGAAGTCTTCGCGCTGGTAAGGCAGCAGCTTCGCGAGCGCGGCCTTACGAGCTTCAACGTCGGTCGCAAGAATCATCTCGCGCATCGGCTGAATGCGATCGCCTTCAAAGAACATATGCTCGGTGCGGCAAAGGCCAATGCCTTCCGCGCCGAAGTCGCGAGCACGCTGGGCGTCCGCTGGGGTATCCGCGTTCGTGCGAATCTTCAGCGTGCGATACTTGTCGGCCCACTGCATGACCTTGCCGAAGTCGCCGCTGAGCTTGGCTTCCTGCGTGTCGATCGCGCCGATGAAGACTTCGCCCGTCGTGCCATTGAGCGTGACCGTGTCGTTCGACGTGAGCGTTTTGCCATTCACGGTGACCTTCTTGCTCTTTTCGTCGATGTTAAGGGCGCCCGCGCCCACAACGCAGCAGCGGCCCCAACCGCGAGCCACTACCGCCGCATGGCTCGTGGCGCCCCCCGTGCTGGTCAAAATGCCGACCGCACTGTGCATGCCGCCGACGTCTTCCGGACTCGTTTCCTTGCGGCAGAGAATGATCTTCTCGCCCGCCTTGGCGCGTTCAATCGCTTCTTGCGCGGTGAACGCCAGCTTGCCAACCGCACCGCCCGGCGAAGCATTCACGCCGGTCGTGATCATCTTGCCCGCCTTGCGAGCCGCTTCGAGCGCCGCCGGCACAAGCGATGGCAAAAGCACCTGCGACAAATCCGCCGCGGGAATGCGGCTGATCGCGGTTTGCTCGTCGATGAGCTTTTCCTTCACGAGATCGCAGGCGATCTTCAGGCTCGCCCCACCGGCACGTTTGCCGGTGCGAGTTTGCAGCATGAATAGCTTGCCCTTCTCGATTGTGAACTCGATGTCCTGCATTTCCTTGAAATGGTTTTCGAGAATGTCCTTGATGCCGAGCAGTTCTTTGTAAACCGCCTTGTTCCACTTGGGCATCTCATTGACGTTCTGCGGGGTACGAATACCGGCCACCACGTCTTCGCCTTGGGCGTTAATGAGGAAGTCGCCGTAAAACTTGTTTTCGCCGGTGTTCGGATCACGGGTGAACGCGACGCCAGTGCCGCTATCCTCGCCCATGTTGCCATAAACCATCGACTGCACATTGACGGCGGTGCCCAAGAGGCCGCGGATGTTTTCGACTTCGCGGTAAGTCACTGCCTTGTCGCCCATCCAACTCGCGAACACGGCTTCGATCGATTTCTCAAGCTGCACGAGCGGGTCTTGAGGGAAGTCCTCGCCGGTCGCCTTCTTGTAAACTTCCTTGTACGCCTTGCAGAGTTCCTTCAGGCCTTCCGCTGGCACATCGGTGTCGAGCTTGGCTTTGTACTTTTTCTTGATCGCATCGAAGGCGTGTTCGTAGTGATGATGGCCGACATCCATCACGACGTCGCCGAACATGTTGATCAAGCGGCGGTAGGCGTCGTAAGCAAAGCGCTCATTGTTCGTAGCCTTGGCGAGGCCTTCGGTCGAAACGTCCGTCAGACCGAGATTGAGAATCGTGTTCATCATGCCCGGCATGCTCATGGCCGCGCCCGAGCGGACCGAGACGAGCAGTGGGCTCGTGTTGTCGCCGAACTTCTTGCCGAGTTCCTTCTCCATGATCGCGATATTCTTCTTCACCTCGTCGAGCAGACCGGTAGGAAGCTTGCGGCTGTTCTTGTAGTAGCCAGCACAGCATTCGGTGGTGATCGTGAAGCCGGGAGGAACGGGCAGACCAATGCTGGTCATTTCCGCGAGGTTGGCGCCTTTGCCGCCGAGGATATCCTTGCCGATGCCTTTGCCTTCGGTCTTGGTGCTGCCGAAGTAGTAACACATCTTGCCGCTCGATGCGGGCGATTTCTTGGCCATGTTGGGCTCTTACCTAATGGAAAAGTTGCGGGAGAGGAGTTGAACGCGAAGCTGCCCTTCACTGGAAGGGCGCCGAATGTTGATTTTGGGCCGTTATTCCTCCGCCTATTGGCCCAAAACTCGTGTTTTGCGCTCTTTAGGGGTGTGAACCCAGCGCAAAGGGAGCGAGAAATCTAGCCGGTTTGCGGGGGGCTGACAAGGAAGGGGCGGGATGAATACCGCATGAAAACCACTGCCAAACCGCTTAATTCATAGGATTCGAAGCAAAGGGGGGCGATCGTGCTTGAGTGCTCTCATTCGAAACGTGAAGTCTTCTTGACGTTTCGAATGGAGTCGATGCTAAGCTCGACTAGGGGGATCGCTTCGTAAAGAAGGTGCCGTTATTGGCCACATCGAGCAGTGGGCGATGATAGGTCCACTGGCGGGCGCCGGCGCCGGGGAACCAGACCAGGCTGAGTTGCAAATTCCAAGATTCACGGGCTGCTTGAGTATAGATGTTGTTCGTCTTGTTGTTGGGGATCATGTAAGTGAAGGCGCCGCTGATCGCGAATGAATCGTTGAGCGGTGCACTTGCGTCGGCGCCAATAATTCCATCGCCATCTTGAGTGGCGCCGCCGAAGCCGCGGAGGACCGCGTTCGTTTCACAGAAGCGCTTGCGATAGTAGAAGGCGTAGATATCAGTTTGGCTCCAAGTCGAGGTTTGAAAGACTCGTCCAAATGTGTTCACGGGTCCTGTCTCAGTATCGGTGGAGGTCGTGAACCAAAAACCGAGCTCATGCCCCTGCGGATTTACCCAACTGATGTCGCCACGAATTTGGTACATATCGAGCTTGTAGTTCCACTGATCGTGCATGTAGTCAAACACCACGCCACCTTGAAAACCCCAGTCAACACGATGAAAGATGCCAATGGTGGTGAATAGCTGGTTGCGCGTCGATGCGGTGAGATTGGTGCCATAAAAATCGGAATGCGCGCCCATCACACCCATTTGCAAGCTGAGGTCAAGTGCTCGCAAGAAGGGAAACGGCCCTCCGAGATTGACGCCTTCATGAACTCCACCGCTGGGAAACTTGACGTTGTTGAATTGCACATTTTGAAAGCTCTGGGCGCCCGCAAAAATCTGCGTGTTGTCGATTGAAATCTGTGGGCAAGGAATGAGGCAGCCATCGGCACAAGGGCGCGTGATGCGCATGCCATTTTGAACGACGCTACCACCGCCGCAGCCGCAATCGGAGCAACCTTCAGCGGCCATGCCATCTTCCATCATCACGCCACCTGCTTGGTCATTCGTGAAGAAGGGCTGGTTGTAGTGGTCGCCGACAACTTGGCCCGATTGCGAATCGATCCAAGGGCCTTGTTGAATGATCTTTCCGGGCGGTACTTCTTCCATCACCACGCCACTGCTATTGGGGACCACGACAGATCGCTCGCCTTGCATTGCTCCGGCAGGTGGCGGCACTTCTTCCGCTGGCTCTTGCATCATGCGACCTGTCGATGCTTGACGAACTGCGGGAGAATTGCTTCGTTTCGCTGCCATCGCTTTGTCCGCTAGCGTCGGAACGCCTGGCTTGGCGGCGATTTCAATGGCGTTATCGCCAGCAGGGCGATAGACGACTTTTTGCCCAGGTCCAGCAGGGGCAAAAGTGTGGCCGCTTTTCGCCGCAGCGCGATTGGCTGGCGATTGCGCTAGCAGTGGCTGCGAGAAGTAGTTCGCCGCCAAGAGGCAGGTCAGCAGTGGGGCGGTGATGACGTATCGGAGTGCATTCATGGTCGGTCGTCCTTACCAGGGCCTTGCGACGCCATAAAAGCGTGCGCACCTTGCGGCCCCAAGGTTATCGGACTCCCCCATTCCTAACATTTAGCTTTATCGGGAAAGATTTACCGGTTAGAGAAAATTTGCCGAT
>JBKJSI010000824.1:0-18829 GCA_046595915.1 Pirellulaceae bacterium | reverse complement strand
CTTGGGAAGAAGTAGAAGGGTAAGCACCCATTGAGTTTACATGCGGCCTTTTCACTCATTCTCGCCTTGCGGCTCTCAGAAAAGCCGTTACGATATGGGGTTTGCAGCCTATCGGTTCATTGCGCTGTAACTAATTGCAATTACTAGGGTTACGTCTCTTCGGGAATCCTGTTTTCTGACGAAAATAGGGCCTTCAGGGCGGTGAGGGAGTTTGATTTCATGGGTCGTTCTTGTGACGTTTGCCAGCGCAAGCCTTCGATGGGTAATCAAGTAGAGACGCGCGGTAAGGCCAAATACTTGGGCGGCGTCGGTACCAAAATCACCGGGATTTCCCGCCGAACGTTTGTTCCGAACCTTCAGCCCGTCCATGTGACCCTTCCTAACGGCACGAATGCGAAGCTTCGGGTTTGCACCCGTTGCATTCGATCGGGCTCGGTCCGCAAGGTTGTGCAGCAGAAGCCATTTATGCTGCCCAAGGATGCCGGGAAGTCCTAGGTCCGAATTGGCTCATCATTTTGAGGCGCCTCGATGGAATTGACTCGCGCCGATGTCGAAAAAGTCTCGCTCTTGGCGAGGCTGATGTTGACCGACGAAGAAGTCGGTCGCATGGCAAAGCAGCTGACGAGTGTCGTCGGCTACGTCGAGCAGCTCCAAGCGATCCCCACCGACGGCGTCGAGCCGATGGTCCATGCCGTCGACATGCACAACGTGTTTGCCAACGACGTGCTGGAGCCGTCACTGCCCAGAGAGTTGGCGCTCGCCAACGCGCCGAAGCATGATTCGGAGTGCTTTCGCGTTCCTGCTGTGCTAGGTGAATAGCACATGGGTGAATAGCACACCAGTCGCGGCGCAGCGGCAGCGAACAACATTCTCTCGCCAACTGTCCTCTCTCGACATGATGGCTTAAATTCGCATTCGCGCTGGCGAAGCTGTCAGCGATTTGTTTCATCGAAGGGGATGCATGGAAATCCTAAAGTCATCCGCCGCGAGTTTGATTTCTGAGCTGAACGCAAAACGCATTTCGGCGCGGGAAGTTGCCACTGCCTATCTCGATCGCGCGAAGCAAGTCGATTCCAAAATAGGCGCGTTCTTGCGCATCGATGCGGATGGAATTCTGGCCCAAGCCAAGTCGATCGACGATCGTCGCGCCAAGGGGGAAGAAGTCGGCGCGCTTGCCGGGCTACCCGTCGCGATCAAAGATGTGCTTTGCACGAAGGGTGAAGTGACATCCTGCGCATCAAAGATGCTGGAGAATTTTCGACCGCCTTATGACGCGACAGTCATCTCCAAACTTCGCAACTCAGGCGCAGTCCTCTTCGGCAAAACGAACATGGACGAATTCGCCATGGGCGGCTCAACCGAAAACTCCGCATTCCAACTCACCCGCAATCCATGGGACACCAAGTGCATTCCCGGCGGCTCCAGCGGCGGCGCAGCGGCGTGCCTTGCGGCTTCGATGGCCTGTCTCTCCCTCGGCACCGACACCGGCGGCTCCATTCGCCAACCCGCTGGACTTTGCGGCGTAGTCGGCCTCAAGCCAACCTACGGGCGCGTCAGCCGCTACGGCCTAGTTGCGTTCGCGAGCAGCCTCGATCAAATCGGCCCGATGGCAACGAGCGCCGAAGACTGCGCCATCCTGCTCAAAGCGATTGCCGGCCACGATCCTCGCGATTCCACGTCAGCACCGATCGAAGTTCCCGATTACGCAGCGGCAATCAAAGGCTCCATCAAAGGCCTAAAGATCGGCATCATCAAGGAACATTTCGGCGAAGGCCTCGACTCCGAAGTCGAAGCCGCAGTGCGCGAGGCAGTAAAGGTACTTCAGTCGCTCGGCGCGACCGTCGAAGACGTTTCACTGCCATACAACGGTTACGGAATCGCGACTTACTACGTGATCGCGCCGTGCGAAGCATCGAGCAATCTCGCGCGATACGACGGCATCCACTACGGCTATCGCACCGACGAAAAGAAAATGCTCGAAGACCTTGAGCGAGAGAAGAAAGCACTCGTCGCCGCAGGCAAACATAAGGAAGCCGAAGACCTCGATTCACCACTCGTGCGGCTCTATCGCAAGTCGAGAGCAGAAGGCTTTGGCCCCGAAGTCAAGCGCCGCATCATGCTCGGGACGTACGCACTCAGCGCCGGCTATCGCGACGCCTACTACGTCAAAGCACTCAAAGTGCGCCGACTGATTCGACAAGATTACGATAAGGCGCTGAGCAAGGTCGACTTGCTCTTGGGTCCAGTCGCGCCGACGCCCGCGTTTCCGATCGGCTCGAAGTCAGACGATCCCTTGGCGATGTATCTCTGCGATCTCTACACCGTCACCACGAATCTTGCGGGCCTACCGGGAATCTCAATCCCCTGCGGCTTTTCCAAAGCCGGCCTTCCGATTGGCCTACAACTACAAGGCCCCGCGTTCGGCGAGGCAAAACTCTTGCAGGCCGCGCACCAATATCAAACGGCGACCGATTGGCACACACGGAGGCCGAACCTGTCATGAGCAGCACGACCGCACCCTATGAAATGATCGTGGGCCTCGAAGTTCACGTTCAACTCAAGACCCAAACAAAGCTCTTCTGCCGTACCAACGCCGAATTTGGCGCTGAGCCCAACACGCAAAGCTGCCCGGTTTGCCTCGGCATGCCCGGCACCCTACCCGTCATGAACCGCGAGGCATTCCAGCTCGCGTTAAAGACCGCCGTGGCCATCAACTGCGCGATTCCCGGTTTCACGAAGTGGGATCGCAAGCACTACTACTACCCTGACCTGCCCAAGGGCTATCAGATCAGCCAATACGATCTGCCGATGTCCAACGATGGCTACCTGGAGATCAGCGATCCCAAAGGTGAATTTCCCACGAAGAAAGTCGGGATCATCCGCGCACATCTGGAAGAAGATGCCGGCAAAAGCATGCACGATGAGGCCGCTGGGAAGGCCGACAGCCGCATCGATCTCAACCGCACCGGGACGCCGCTGCTGGAAATTGTAAGTGCGCCCGACATGAATTCGCCCAAGGAGGCGAAGGCCTACCTCACCGAATTGAAATTGCTGCTGGAGCACCTCGGCGTTTCCGATTGCAATATGCAAGAAGGCAGCCTCCGCGTCGACGCAAATGTGAATATCAAGGTCGACACATCCAGCGGCAAAGTCGCGACGCCGATCGTTGAAATCAAAAACATGAACAGCTTCCGCTCCGTCGAAAGGGCGATCGCTTACGAAGCCGATCGACAACTCCAAGTTTTCAAAGAAACCGGCAAAAAGCTCGGCGATTTCCCCAAACAAACTCGCGGCTGGGATGATCAAGCCCAAGTCACCCGTGCGCAGCGGCACAAGGAAGAATCCGCCGATTACCGCTATTTTCCCGAGCCCGATCTGGTCCCAGTCCTGGTGACGGCAGAGGAAATCAAACGAGTGCGCGATGCACTCGGCGAACTGCCGGCGCAAACCCGCGCTCGACTCGGGAAGGACTATGCACTCGAAGGCTACGAAGCCGACGTGATCGTCAGTCAAGGCAAAGGATTTATCACTTACTTCGAAACGCTCGCCAAAAAGTCGGGCGATGCCAAGCGCGCCAGCAACTGGGCACAGCAAGATGTCCTCCGAGTGCTGAACGAAGCCGGCCTCACGATCGATAAGTTTCCGATTCCCCCCGAACGGCTCGCGGAACTGTTGACAGCGATCGGCAAGGGCGAAATCGATACTTCCCGTGCGAAGGAAGTTTTCGCCAAGATGCTCGAAAGCCAAGCATCGGCGGGCGAGATCATGAAATCGATGGGCATCGCCGCGATGGACGATTCGGCGCTCATCACCCTTTGCCAGGAACTCCTCGCGGCCAACCCCAAGATCGTGGCCGACGTGAAATCGGGCAAAGAGCAAGCCGTGATGTCCCTCATCGGTCAGGCGCGTAAAAAGAACCCCAACGCCACACCCAACAAGGTCAAGGAAATCTGCCTCGACTTAATCCAGAAGCTGCCATAGTCGAGATTCTCGGCCCATAGTCAATGCTCAAAAATGCGGGTGCCACTGCTGGCTTGCCCAGCAGTGAGTAGCTCAGAAAGACTCTGTGTCCGGGTGGCGGGGGCGCACCGCGCAGCGGAAGCCCCCGAGCTGCGGCCGAACTCTCGCTGAACATGCACTAGTTTTCCCAAAGTCGATTTTCCCACTGTGGCAATTCCCGTGCTGCTGCTTGCTTGGCTTTGCTAGCATTTCCGCCTAGAATGCCGCCGCGAGAAGGAGCCGCGCAGCAAAATCGGCTCATCGATCGCAGGGATCATTCAGCGCCGCGACCCAATCCATAGAGAGAGCCCACTCGTGCCAGGACGTGTTGAAGGCAGCGTGGTCGCCATTTCGCCCGAGGGACACCTCGTCACGTCGATCGCGTCGGACCAATTGCGTTCCGCGCCGCGCGACCATTCGGTGATGATCTCTTGCGGCGAACATGAGACGGTGGGCATTTTCCCGCCCGACCATCAAGAGGCGCCAATGACCTTCTTGGCCATCCTCAAAGAGGGGGGGCCGCTGAGCCTCGTCATTGTGGGGGATAGTGCAAAGATGATGCTGGGCATTACGGTCGGTGAGCAAGTCACGGTCAAATGGTAGATCCGCTATCGGCGCCGTTCGGGCCGACGAAAGAAGAACTTGCCGCCTGGGACAAACAGCACGTCTGGCACGCCTTCACGCAAATGGCCGAGTACGAGCCATTTCTCATCGACCATGCCGAAGGCAATTGGCTCATTGATATCCATGGCAAACGCTATCTCGATGGCGTGAGCAGTCTCTGGTGCAATGTGCATGGCCACCGCCGACCCGAAATCGACGCCGCCATTCGCGCGCAGCTCGAACGAGTTTCGCATGTCACCTCACTCGGCATGTCGAATCCCACCACGGTAAAACTCGCCAAAAAGCTGGTCGACTTGGCGCCAAAAGGGCTCAACCACGTCTTCTTTTCCGACTCCGGCGCCTCCGCCGTCGAAGTCGCCCTCAAGATGGCGTTTCAATATTGGCGCCAACTCGAAACACCCCAGCCGCGACGAACCAAGTTCATCGCCTGGAAAAACGCCTACCACGGCGACACACTCGGCGCAGTCAGCGTCGGCGGCGTCGAACGATTTCACTCGATGTTTCAGCCGCTGCTATTTGATGTTTTGCGATTGCCGGTTCCTGACTCTTATCGCACCCCGCCTGATGTAAATGCCGAGTCTCTCAGCGTCCATCATTTAGCGAAGCTCGAAGAACTGCTTGCCCAGCAAGGCAGCGAAGTCGCAGCAGTAATCATCGAACCGCTGATCCAGTGCGCCGCCGGAATGGTCTTTCACCCACCGGGCTTTCTGCGTGGCGTGCGTGAACTAAGTCACAAATACAGCGTGCTACTGATCGCCGACGAAGTCGCAGTCGGCTTCGGTAGAACGGGAACGATGTTCGCCTGCGAACAAGAAGAAGTTGTGCCCGATTTACTTTGCTTAGGCAAAGGATTGTCCGGCGGCTACCTACCAGTGGCTGCAACGATGGCGACCACCCAGATCTTCAACGCATTTCGTGGAACCTACGAAGACCTAAAAACCTTTTTCCACGGCCACACCTTCGGCGGTAACCCACTCGGCGCAGCCGCAGCACTGGCAAGTCTGGAGCTCTTTGAATCGGATCACACCCTCGAAGAATTGCAAAACAAAGCAGCCCAACTGCTGAATGGCTTCAACTCACTTAAAGAGCATCCCCACGTCGGCGACATCCGCCAAAGAGGAATGATCACCGCAATCGAGTTGGTTCAAGATCGAAACTTAAAAATGCCCTTCGATTGGAAAGCGCGCATTGGGCATCGCATCTGCCAAGCGGCGACGAAGCGCGGCGTTTGGCTACGCCCATTAGGAGACGTCATCGTCATCATGCCGCCGCTTTCGATCACAGACGAGGAAATCGACTTCCTTTGCCGTGTCGTTGTGGAGTGCCTCGAACAGGTGCTACCGAAATAGATGCCCCAGAGAGCACCGCACCCAAGAAATCATTGAACATGCTCACCTGCTTCATGAGGAATTCAATGAATTCCCCATGAAGGTTGGTTCTCGGTGGCTGTTCCTTGGGTGATAACTTCACGCACCGAAGTTCCATTTTTCATTTCGCCGTCGAGGTGATCTGTGCTGCATTGCTTTTCAAACCAAATCGCACTTCCGTTTTTCGCCCTGGCCCTGATTTTGGAAGCTAGTGCAGTCTTTGGCCAAGAAACGCCAAAGCGCGAGCCCATCCGTTTGCCAGGAATGACCGCCAAGGGGCAAATCTTGCTCCCCACGCAGTGGACGCTTGCCCCGGTTGGCAAGCAAGTGAAGCTCGGCGATTTTCCAGTGCACTTAGAAGTGCATCCCAGCGGCGAGTTCGCTGCCGTCTTGCATTCGGGCTACGCTGATCATGAGGTAGTAATTGTGAGCCTCAAGACAGAGCAGGTCTTAAGTCGAGTAACGATGCGCGAGAGTTTTTATGGTTTGGCTTGGTCGCCCGACGGGAAGAAACTGTGGGCCAGTGGTGCAAGCGAAGGTGTGGCACATCAATTTGACTTCGCGGAGGGCTATCTCACATCGCCAAAAAAGCGTGAAATCTCGGACGTCGAATCCGCCGGAGTCGTTGGCGGCCTCGTTACTTCGCGCGACGGCGCGGAGGTGTTCGTATCTGAAACCTACGGAAAGAAGTTTGCCGTCTTGAACGCCGAATCGGGCAAGATCGTTCGCAGCACGCAGTTTGGCGAAAGCGATTACCCCTACACAGCAATTGAATCTCCGGAGGGAAAACAGATTTTAGTTTCGCTATGGGGAGGCTCGGCGATTGCAGTGCTCGATCGCCAAACGCTCGAAGAGAAATCGCGTTGGAAAACCCCATCACATCCGACGGAGATGATCTTTTCGCCAAATGGCCAAGTGCTTTACGTGGCCTGCGCCAACAGCAACGAAGTTGCCTGTGTCGATACGAAGACCGGAGCAACTCAAGAGGTGATCTGGAGCGCGCTTTACCCAAAAGCCGCCAATGGCAGCACTCCCAATAGCCTAGCGTTGTCGCCCGATGGAAAAGTGCTGCTGGTAGCGAATGCAGATAACAACAACCTCGCCGTTTTTGACGTATCTATCCCCAAGAAAGCAGCGTCACTAGGCTTTATTCCGGTAGGCTGGTATCCGACGAATGTACGATTCACCAAAGATGGTAAGAACATTCTGGTTTGCAACGGCAAAGGATTGATGTCCAAGGGAAATGCCTCGGGGCCGAATCCATTGCTCGACAAGCCACCCACCGTGCGTGAGTACATTGGCGGCCTTTTCCGAGGAACGCTATCAATCATTGATTCGCCGAGCCCAGCCGAAATGGCGAAATACACGAAGTCGGCATTTGCTTGCAGCCCGCTTCAGAGTGGCGATGCCCCACTAGCATCCAAGCGCGAGGCCGACAATCCGATTCCCGCAAAAGTCGGTGACGCGAGTCCGATCAAGCATTGCATCTACATTGTGAAAGAGAATCGCACCTACGACCAGGTCTTCGGCGACATGCCCGAGGGCAATGGTGACAAGAATCTATGCATTTTTGGCGAGCAAGTCACGCCAAATCATCACGCCCTCGTCCGAGACTTTGTGCTGCTCGACAATTTTTACGTTGAAAGTGAAGTCAGCGCCGATGGCCACGAATGGACGATGGCGGCCTATGCAACGGACTTCGTCGAAAAGTCTTGGCCACTCAACTATCGGCCCGGCAATCCCACCAAGTCAATGGTGGGATATCCCAGCGAAGGGCAGCATGAAATCGCTCGCCCCGCTGGCGGGTACTTCTGGGACCGCTGCAAAGAAGCGGGCGTCTCTTACCGCAGCTATGGTGAGTTCATCCAAAACGGCGCAACACCGAGCGATCCAAGCACCGCCAAAGTTGCCGCGCTCGAAGGTCACTTCGATTCAAAATTTCGTGGCTATGACCTCGACTATCCCGATGTCAAACGCACGGACCGTTTTTTAGAAGAATTGGCCGAGTTTGAAGCCAAAGATGCAATGCCCAGCTTCATCGTCTTGCGACTGGGCAACGATCACACGTCTGGAACGCGCCCGGGCAAGCGGACGCCAACCGCGATGGTCGCCGACAACGATCTCGCCTTAGGCCGGTTCGTCGAAGGGGTCAGCAAAAGCAAGTTCTGGAAGGATACGGCCATCTTCGTTGTCGAAGACGACGCCCAAAATGGCTCCGACCATGTCGACGCTCACCGCACGGTCGCACTCGTCGTCAGCCCTTACACCAAGCGGGCCGCCGTTGATTCAACCATGTATTCAACCTCCAGCATGCTCCGCACGATGGAGTTGATTCTCGGCCTCAAACCCATGAGCCAGTTCGACGCGGCGGCGATGCCAATGTACGCCTCCTTTACCGCGAAGCCAGATTTCAAACCCTATGTTCACAAGCCCGCGAATGTCGATCTAAACGCGATCAACGCCGCCACCGCCTGGGGCGCGGCCAAATCGCTGGAAATGGATTTTTCAAAAGAAGATGCGGCCGACGACCTGCTGCTGAACGACATCGTCTGGCGCAGCGTCCGCGGCCCAGACAGCCCCATGCCCGCGCCCGTACGAGCGGCATTCGTCTTTGCCGAAAACGAAGCAGAGGAAGAGGAAGAGGAGGAGGGCGAAGAGAATGAGGACGAAGAAAAGCGCGAGCGCGAAAATGCCTCCGAAGGTAAAGCCAAACCTGGCAAAACTCGTTGAGTCACGTGCGACCGATCGTTGGTCGCACCATCGCTTATGAATCTTGTCGCACCACGCTCAATGTCACCGCACTAATTTTATTCAAGACATATTCAATAAATTGTCGTCACATTGATGGCGCTGTGGAACTGTCCCTCGAACTTACCCAACCGCGCCCCCCAGTGCGCCCTCAGCGCCTAGAGAGGGGGCGCATAGGGCCAGCTAGGCCAGGTTGGGAAAACAAGCCTTTTTCGTACGTCGCTCGGCGCAAGTCCAATAGACATAGTCTAATAGAATCAATGACTTGCCAATCAGGCCATTCAATCGGGCCAAAAATCCCCGTGAGTTGGCCCGATTGGCCCAATAGCCCAATTGGAAAAACAAGGGGTTTTTCATCTTCGACAGCAAAGACCGCGACCCTGAAAACCTAATCCCGGTCCCGCGCTTCCGCAAACTCGATCCGCCGAAAGATCGGCAAATGCCGGTAGTAGACCTCGAGCGTGCAAGTCGCGAGCGAAGTCATATAAAGCCGCCCGCCGCTGCCCGCATGCGGACCTTCTGGATCCCAGCTACCCGCATCGGCGCCTTTTTGCTCTTGAGTGAACACGAGCACATCGCGCATCTGGCGATTCCAATCATTCCATTCCCGCCCGCCGTAATGGTGAAACGCCTGAGTCGCGTAATACCAGTAGTAAATATCGGTGTCGTTCTTTTTCGGCGGATGCTGCGCGAGTAATGCCTTCATGCCGAATTGAACGCCCGCATGTTCAGGTCTTCGGCCCAAATACATGCGGCAGAGGATCGCTTCCGCGGTCATAACATGGGTCGGCGACTGATTGGGCAGGTAAGAATAGAAAGCCCCGCCTTGCGACTCGACCGTCGCCAGAAAATTACTCGCGTTATCGAGCGTGTGCTGCGGCACATGTAACCCTGCATTTTTCGCACTCTGCAGCGCCATCAATTGCCAGCCGAGGACGCTGGTGTCGCCCGCCTCACCCGGTTCATAACGCCACCCGCCATCGGGATGCTGCGCCGCCACGATGAAGTCAATCGCCTTTTGGGCTGGGCCTCGCAAAACTTCGTCCCCGCCGGTCGTAACGAACGCTTCGCAAAGCACGATCGACGCCTGACCATGCGCATACATCGCCGTGTTGGAAGGCGAATCATGCCGCAAATCGCCATTTTCCTTCTGCACCGAGAGTAGCCATCGCAATCCACGCGCAACATGATCGCGATAGATCCCCGACCGCGGCGTCTGTCCAGCGCCCAGGAATGGCAACAGCGCGAGCGAAGTCGCCGCCGTATCACTCCGCGTCGCCCCTGCCGAACTTGCCCGGCGATCGTCAACGCGGGGAAATTCTTCTAGCTTCCACCGCCCCTCGGGAAACTGCTGCTTCGAAAGCCATCGAAGCCCGCGTGATACCGCTGCCTCAGTCAGCGTCGTCCCGCCTTCAGCTTTCACCATCTCAGCCCGCACCCGCGGATCACGCGCCGCTAAGAACTGCGCGGCGCCATCTCGCTTCGAAATCTCCGCCTTTACCGTCGAAAGCTCAGGAAGCGGCGCCGACGGCGCTCGGTCATCCTGCGTCAGCGTGCGGGCCTCTTTTGCTTCCGCGATGATGGCTTGACGCTGCTTCTCATTTTCCATGTCGACTTGATCGGGGATCGGCAGGTCAAAGCTAATCTCGTTTTCGGCGGGCTGCACTTTCAGAGTTTCGCCTTCGCGGCGATCGCGGGAAACTAACGAGGAGAGAATAATCTCCGGATCGAGCGATCCCTCGGGCGCGAGAAAAATCAGCCCCAGCAGCGTGATTAAGATGGCATGCAAAATCGCACTGATCATCCAAGCCGGAGTCGCCCGAACCCAATCATAAAACCGCGCGCTCGTTGATGCTCTACGGAGTGGCTCGGTCGTTGCTTCACTCTCTTCGAGCGCACTTGGCCGCGGAGAGGAAACGATCGGGGCTGCAATTGGCGCCGGCGCTTCGATTCGTGCCTCGGGCTCCGGCGAATCGAGCAGTGACGCGATTTCTCGCTCCGCCTGCTCATCAAGTTCAATCGCCGCCTCGCACTTCCAACAATCAGCCAGCAACAGCCAAAGCCGAACGGTCATCGGCGCGCCGCAATCAGGACAGGCGCAAAGCACAACTCCGCCGCGCAAGTAAAACCCGCTCGCGGTTTTGCGTGAGGGCGAGGCCGGCGTCTTAGTAGTCGCCGCCCGGATCGGCGTCAGGTTCGGCAGTGGGGAATTCGAATCGATGGAAAGCGTCGGGATCGACGGCCCTTTGTCGGGCCTCGGTTCCGAGCCGGTCGGTTTGCTGGCCTCGACCTGCATAAGCGATTCGTTTCCTGTTCTAAAAAGGCGGATTCGCGGGTGTCTACCGCGTCATCATAGGAGTGCTGTTGCCGGTGCGACACCATTTCGGCGGATGAAAAACCCAGATATTAGACAAATTGTCTACCATCGCGATTGGGTATTCGGTTCGCTGTCCGATTTCTTGGGTTGCGAAACGGGTCGGCTCGACATAAAATTGCACCTTGTAGGGATTTGCGGCCGCTTGCAGCCTCCAAACTGCTAAAGAGCCACGCCCCAGGATCAGCATTTCGCCAAATTTGGTGGGAGGCTGCGGGCGTTCTTCCGAGTCGACCTAAGCCAAACTCTGGCGATGGCCCTCAGTCGAGCCGCAAGTTTCTTTCCGCGGCCCTGTTTTGAACCCTGCCTGAGACTGGAATCGTTTCGCGTTATGGCGGAATCTCCGGTTGCGCACCGAGCCCCACGAGCACGTCATGTCCACCACGCCTCCGAAATCTCCCAGTACTCAAGGCCCTTCGACGGTCGCAATTCATGCTGGCGAGAGCAGGCAAAAGCTCGCCCACGCCATCACCGACCCAATCGTTTGCGCGTCGACCTATACCTTTCCAAGCACTCAGGCGGTGATCGACTACATCCGTGAGAAGCAGCCGCGCGAGGAATATGGGAGATACGGAAACCCCGGCGAAAGGGTCGTCGAAGCAAAACTCGCGGCGATCGAAGGAGGCGAAGATGCCGTACTCTATGCCTCCGGAATGGCCGCTTTTGTAGGCCTTTTGATGGCCAAACTCGGCTCCGGCGACGAGGTCATTTTTTTCGACGAGTGCTATCACCGCAGCCGCGAGTTTTGCCTCAAGCATCTTTCTCGCTATGGCGTCGTGACGCACCAAGTGAAGACCGGCGACTACGCGGCAATGGATGCAGCGATCAACATCAAGACGAAGCTGCTCATCAGCGAGTCGCCGACCAACCCGCATCTCAGCATTGTCGATCTAGAAAAGTTCGCCGACATCGGCAAGCGACGTGGCGTCCAAACGCTGATCGATTCGACGCTAGCTACTCCTTATAACCTGCGCCCCATCGAAGCCGGCGTTGATTACGTGCTCCACTCCGCTACGAAATACCTCGCGGGGCACAACGATCTGCTGGCCGGCGTCATCATCGGCAAGACCCCTAACCTCGAGCCAGTTCGACGGCTGCGCGGGATCATGGGCGCGATCAATTCGCCGCACAACATGTTTCTGCTTCAACGCGGGCTGAAGACATTTGAGCTACGCATGCAGCGGCACAACCAAAACGGCCAGGCGATTGCAGAGTTCTTAGAGAAGCATCCCGCCGTCGAAAAAGTGCTTTATCCAGGGCTAAAAAGCCATCCTTACCACCTCGTAGCCAAAAAATACATGCGCGGCTGCGGTGGGTTAATCACCTTTTTCCTCAAGGAAAGGGATTGGACGGCGGCCGCGTCGGTCGTCGATCGCGTCGAGATTGGCCGGATTGCGCCAAGCCTCGGCGGCGTCGAAACGCTGATCGAGCAGCCTTACGTGATGAGTTACTTCGACTATTCGCCCGAGGATCGAGCGCGGTTTGGCATCCCCGACAACATGATTCGCCTCGCCTGCGGCATTGAGAACACCGAAGACCTCATCGCCGACCTCGATCAGGCGCTCGCACCTCGCGCGACGGTCTGATTTGGTAGTTGGCTTTCGAGTGCTAGCACCGAAACTGCACTTGACCTGATCTCTGGATAACTGGGAGAAGAATAAGACAACTTGCGAAAACGAACTGGAACTTTTGGATTCTTGCCATGCAACGGACTGCCTGGATTGTTGTGACGGTGTTTGCCTTTGCCGGCTGCCAACAGAGCGCGAAGCCAACTGCGACCAATTCAGATCAGAAGAAAAGCAAAAGCGAAGTCGAGCAGGCCGTCGCTACTGACGAAGGCAGCGATTCAGCGGTCAAGAAAGCCGACTTCACGACTAGTGATTCCGAATCGATAAGCGACTCGCCAGGGAACTTAGTTAAGAAATTTGTCTCCGCTCTCCGCGCCGGCGAGGCGAGGACAGTAAGTAATCTGCTAACGGAAAAAGCTCGTTACGAGACTCGGCGACACGGACTCGAAGTACGACCACAGATGTTTCCGAATACGTCTTTTGAAATCGGGGAGACGGAGTTTACTACCGCCCGGAAAGACACTGCCTATGTCAAGTGCAGCTGGTTTGAACCTTCATCAGATGCAAAGACCTTCGACATCGTTTGGATAGCCAAGCGGCAGGAAGAAGGCTGGAGAATCTCCGGATTTGCAACCGCTGTGGTTGCTGGCGAGCAACTCAAGCTCTTGAACTTTGAGAATGTCGAGGAAATGCTGTCGGTCATGGAATCCGCTTCGGGTGAAGCTGCTGCCACAAAGACTTCGAATGTAGGCAAAGAGGGCACTTAAGGGCGAGAAACCGCCAAAAGGTATCGAAAAGAACTAGAAAAAGCACGGGAAAACCAAGCCAAAAAATGCGAATTCTGTCGCGCAAGTCTTTCTATTCTACGGATTTGCGCCAATCGCCTCAAATTACCGCCGTGTAATTGACAGCTGGCAACTAGGTGCTAAATTTACCGGCCTAATTTGTCTGACCGACGCATCCTGTCTAGCCGGTAAACTCACAGCGGGAAATGGAAGCCCCGAACACCGGAGTGTCCCATTCACGACCGTGTTAGGGGCAGTCGGAATGACGTCGTACAACATCCCAGCGGAAGCCGTCCCGCTGGCGAAGGCAACCCAGTGTTGGGACGGCAGTCGGGATTTCCCGCAAACAGTTTCCGTTTTTTTTAGTGGAGGTTTGGAATGAATCGTGTTTTGGCTCTAGGCGTGGCCGCTTTCTTCGGCCTTGTGACCTTGGTGATGGTTGGTGGCGATAACCAGAGCTTGGCTCTTGGTCGTCGTAACTGCGGCGGTTGCGGTGGCGCAATGGCCGGTAGCTGCTGCGGCACTCCAGCACCGAAGTGCTGTGGTCGTCAGAAGCGTGAACGTTGCTCAGGCCGCAAGGCCAAGTGCTGCGGTCAGCCTACCACCTGCTGCGGAACTCCAGCTCCTACTTGCTGCCCAGCTCCTGCCCCAACTTGCTGCCCAGCTCCTAGCTGTGGTTGCGCCGCTCCTGCTGCTCCTTGCAGCAATTGCACGGCGCCTATGGCTGCCCCAGCTGCTCCGGCTCCTGCCCCACCAGCTCCTCCTGCTCCCGCCCCTGCTCCGGCTCCTGCCAAGTAGTTTGGGATGCAGTTTTGCACCTCGCGGAAAGCCTTACGGCTGATGCGAATGTGTAAATCTCAAGACAAAAACAGGTCGGGCTTCAATGCCCGGCCTGTTTTTTTATGCGCTCTGTTCTTTTGAGGCGCGTCGATCATCATAGGGCAACTGCCTTCTTCTGCATTCCTCGAAACCTGCGTGACGCCGATTTCCACTCCTAAAGTTACTCCGTCACCTGCAGGGTGGAAGCGCTCTGCCATTTCGGTTGTTCTATTTGCGCATCTGTTTTGCGCCTTCTTCGGCCTTTTCGTGGGCTTCTTGCCGTCTCCCTTGGGACTTCGTTTTCTTGAGCGGATGGGCCCTTACACTCAACTACTCTGCCTTGACCCCCGCTTTTCTCATCCGCAACTCACCGTTGGGTCCACGGAGCTAAATCGTGAGTTCAGTAGCGACGTCGTATTTGAAATTCATTTACCAAATGACGAGCTGGTCGTTCCCAGTGCTGGGAAGGGACAATGGACTGGAACCAATCGCCGTTATTCGCAACTCGCCTTAGCCATTGCCAAGGCCGCCAATGAAGAGACGGAAAATGAGGCAACTGCGGCAATTTTAGTAAAGGGCGTGGCGCTCGAGGCAATGGAGCGTGCGAAATCAGATCGTGCCACCATCGAGGTTGTGAGGTGGGTAACTCAGTCCAACATTCTAGGGCCTGATGAAGCCAGCGATCCGAATTCGCCCTCTTATCGTGAAGTACTCTACACTGTCGATGTGATTCGAAAATCGGACGGAAAGGTGGTCGTTTCGAAACGGGCATCCGCGAAGCAAGCAGCACCACCTATCCTTCGAGGCAATCAAGAAAATGCGCCAAGCGGAGGGAAGCCATGAGCGAGGCCGTTGCTCAAGAACCCTCTAAGTCTGGATTTGGCGCCGCTTGGAATTCATTCTGGTTTACTCCAACCACTGCCCACCGACTCGGTGTACTTCGCTGCTTGGTTGGCCTCACCGCGCTGCTTTATCTGGCGCTTTGGTCGGTGGATTTGGAACGATTCCTTTCGCGCGACGGAGTATTGCCTCCCTCTGCCATTTCCTCCGCCATCAGCGCTGATCCTCTTTACTATCCGTGGCGTTTTTCGCTTCTCGACTATCTTCCCAATCGCTCGGCGCTCTGGGGATTTCATATCGCCGCGATCGCAGCAGCGACGCTCTGTATGCTCGGCATTGCTTCGCGCTGGACGACTGCGCTCACCTTCATAGCTGTACTATCGTACGTTCATCGCGCTCCGCTTTTGATGTCGCCAGTCGAGCCGCTGCTCGTTTGGGCACTGCTTTATCTCAGCTTCTCTCCATGCGGAAATTGTTTCTCGCTGGATGGCCTTTGGTCCAAGAGGGGCTCTCGCTCCGCATCCTCCGAGATTGCCAACATCTCGCTGCGATTGATTCAGCTTCACCTTTGTTTGCACTACTTCTTTGTGGCGACGACGCAGCTTTCCGACAGCTCGTGGTGGATTGGAAATGCCGTCTGGATCTTGATGGCCCAATCACGAACGCGTGGCCTCGATCTGTCAGCGCTGCGCGAATCGACCTTCCTCATCAATGGCGTGACGCATCTACTTGTCTTTTTAGCTTTCGCATTGGCGCTGGGCCCTTGGAATCGCAATTTTCGCTCCCTCGTCAATTGGCTGGTAATTCCCTACGCAATCATCATTGCGGCACTCACGGGGCTTTGGATTTACGCCCTCCTGTTGCTCTTCTTGCAGATTGCATTTTGTGACGAGGAGCGCCTTACCAAATTACTTGGTCGCCTTGGCTGAGGCGTATTGTTGGGCCTAGTGACGACTGGACAGCACCCGGATTGAGCGCGATCATGACTGCTTCGCATTACCAGGGAACTGTCCGATGTTTAACTGTAATCTCTCGCGCCGTGATCTCCTCTTAGGTTTAGGCGTTGCTGCACTTGGCGCTTCAACTCGCACGAGCGCCATTGACCCTATCGCTCGAAATGGCAAACCGAAATTCAAATTCAGTCTTGCGGCCTACAGCTATCGCTCCCTGCTCAAAGGGGAGAAGGGCGAGCCCGCGAAAATGACGGTGGGCGACTTTATTGCTGATTGCGCAAAACTGGAACTCGATGGGACGGAACTGACTTCATACTACTTCCCACAGCCACTGACCTTCGACTATTTGAGGTCGCTTCGCAAGCAAGCGTTTCAACTCGGACTCGATATTTCGGGGACCGCAGTGGGCAACGACTTTGGCGTCGCGGATGAAGGCAAGCGCGTTGAGGAAATTCAAAAGCTCAAAACGTGGATCGACTTCGCGGAAGTGCTTACCGCGCCGGTCATACGAGTTTTTGCCGGCCATCGCGCCAAGGAGCATACCGAAGCTGAGTCGCATCGACGGATGGTAACAGCGCTGGAGGAGTGCTGTGATTACGCGGGAAAGAAAGGGATCTTCTTAGCACTCGAGAATCATGGCGGTCCGACGGCGACTGCCGAGGGACTGCTTCAATTTGTTCGTGATATTCATAGCCCTTGGTTTGGCGTGAATATGGATACCGGGAACTTTGCGAGCGACGATCTATACACCGATTTGGCGAAGATCGCCCCATACACGCTCAATGTTCAGGTGAAAGTCAAATATTCCAAAGTGGATAAATCGCGGCACGATATGAACTACGAGAGTGTGGCGAAATTGCTACGCGATGCTGGATATCGAGGCTACGTCGTTTTGGAATATGAAGAAGAAGGCGATATACCTCTGGAATGCAAACGCCATCTAGAGAAATTGCGCGAGGCGTTTTCGAAAGCATAAAGATTTTCCTCAATTACCATTCGCGACCTGGGCTTTTGAGCTAGGGTTCAGATGGCGAGCGAACTAGTGGAGTGAACCGCGGCTGCGGCTTGCTTTGCGTTCTTGACGTGCGGTGTCAAATTCATCGCCAATACGTAGCACAGGCGTGTTGAGTGCCATGGATGGCGGTGCGCCTGCGCGATGACCGCTTTATCGCGGAAGGTCGCAATATGGTACGGCGAAGAAAGTTTCCGTCTCGACGACGCGGCGCGACGGCACTTGAGTTTGCCTTTGTGTTGCCGGTCTTTTTGATCTTTGTGTTCGGTTTGATGGCGGTCGGGCACTACCGAATGTCGGCGGACCTTCTTAAAGGCGCATGCCGAAACTCCGCCCGGTATGGAGCGATGCAAAACGTTTCGACCGCCATGACGGAGCAGCGCTTTCGCGAAACCGTTGCGCCGGGAATGAACGCCAATGTGGTGACGCTCTACATCAAAGATTTGGGCGCCGCCGACTCATCAAACTCCGCGATGCCATCTTCATCGAGTCAATATAACGCTCTGCCCAACATTGAACTCTCTTCGGCTCCCTCGCGGCGACTTTTCGCCGTATACGCCGAGGTGAATTACAACAGCATTGCGATCATTCCCATGAACTGGATTCCTTGGGCGAACAATCTGAAACTTTCCGCTCAGGTCTTTACGCGGCACGAATAGCCCCTCTTCCCCCGCACAAGTCGCAAACTGGAGACCGAGATGATCATTAACACTCGAAAACGAAATCGCAACTCTCGCACTGTGGTATCACGTCGCGGCGCCGCGACGGTGGAGTTTGCCTTGGTCGCTTCCGCGATATTGTTGCCGATGTATGTCGGACTCAGCACATTTTCGCGAGTGTTGATGTCGATGCGCAGCTGCATGCCGCTGTGCGCGAAGGTGCGCGGCTGGCGGCAATGGATCGAAGTGGCGTGGTGCCCGCGGGACAGACTACCAACTCGAAGATCGCAAGCGATATCAAGGCGTTCCTAGAATCGTCAGGGATTCCGAGCTCACATGTCGACGTGGCGATCAAAGGGCCTTATGTACCTTCGAATCCACCGATTTTTGACCTACCCGACTTCGATCTCGATTCGGCCGCGAATGACTCCAAGTTGGTCGTCGTCGAAGCGAAGGTAGTCTCTCTGACGTTTATGGCGCGACACACGATCCTACCAACACAATTCCCGACACCCGTATCGCACGCATTGTCTTTCGCAATGGCCAAGCCACTTCGGGCCAATAGCCGTTCGATGACGTTGAAGCGCGTAGCGTTGCTTCCATTCAATTTAAGACTTGTTGCCATCCACTTCCGGGAGACGACCGAGCCGAAGATCGCCGCCCCCAACCGATCGGAGTTTGGTCCATGAGACGAATGTCACGTTCTTGCCACCGCTTTCGAGTAATGCCGCGCGCGTCAAAGCGACGCGGCGCCATCAGCGTGTTGGCCGCTTTTATGCTGGTTGTTTTGTTCGCTTTCATGGCGATGGCGATCGATATTGGGCGGGTGATGCATAAGCGCACGAGCATGCAAAATGCTTGTGACGCCGCAGCACTAGCCGCGTCGCTCGAAATCACGGAGGCCGCTTCGCAGGCCGCTGCGAGTGGACAAGATCCGGCGGCCTTTTCGGCAGCGCAAGCTAGGCAGATGGCCTACGACGTCGCATTCGCCAATGGCGTCACGATCGATCCAGCAAACGATGTCGAGTTTGGCCGACGCTCTTACGATTCGGGATCGGGCAACTGGCCGATCAACTGGGGC
>JBKJSI010000692.1:0-6852 GCA_046595915.1 Pirellulaceae bacterium | reverse complement strand
CCGCGATGTGGCCTTTGGCGAGGACCAATGCCGCGCCAAAGTGAAAAACTGTCCGCAAAACCTAGCCGCCTTCCGCAATGTCGGCCTCTCGCTCCTACGGCTCGCCAACATCAACGCGATTCTCTCCACCCTTCGCGACTTCGCCTCCCGACCCTATGACTTGCTAAAATTCTTGTGCATTCTTAAACATTGAGTTGCCCTGCCCGAGGCGCAGGGCAACGCATTTATTGAACTTGGCGGTGACCTGCTGCGTAAGGGTATCAACTGAGCCTAATGGAGTGCTCTTGGCCGTTCGATTTATGGAGATCTACTTTGCCTGCTCCCGCTGCGGGAAGTTTGCCGGCATTGCTGGCGAACATTCCTGATCCTCGCGGACGCCAGGGATTGCGCCATGCTTTAGCGGCCATGCGGGCTTTCGCGGGAAATGCCTAAAGCGCTTGGGGTGTACTCCATTGATAAGCGGTTTGTCCGCACAGTTTTAGATCTATAAGATACTACCATTTCTCAACTTGCTTGCGGCGACTCCTTGCAAATGTAACTGCGGTCGCAGGTCATCCAATCTCTGCTGACGCAACGCTATTGAGAACATTGTTCCGATTTATTATCAACAGCATCGATTGCCTACATTTTTAGCAAGCGCAACACCATATAAGATTCGCCCGTCTTGAAATAGAATGGATTAATTGTGCCTTGCTCAATGTGTGGTGGCTTAACAACGTGATACCGTAGGCAGTTTCTTTTCTCTCCAGCAAACCGTCGCGATTACTTTGGACTTGCAATTCACAGCTTCATGCCCGCTGGCGATTGCGCGTTCGTTTGCTTTTGGGGGCTTTCGCGAAGTTAGCGGAGGATTATTTTGTACCGGTGATTTCCTGGTGACTTGGGAGCGTTTTCACGCACTAAGCAATGGCCCAAGAAGGGCTATGCGGGCTAGGAACTGCCCGTTAATGTCAATTTGGCGGCCGCCTCGAAGTCTGTCTATGGACAATATTCACTACTGTCGCGAGGTACTTGATGAGATGTCCAACCGGACGCGGAGAAGGTCTTAGGAAAAGTTTCGTTACAATTGTGAATCCGACGACGACCCCAAACGCCCCACAAGAACCATTCCGGCCTACCGCGTCAAGCCAAACTCGGCCCTCTCTTCGAGAGTGAGTTCCCGGCCAACCAGCTTCTTCGCGTATTTGATCATCTTCTGTGCATCAAGATCCCAAGTCCGAACGAGGCCGGAGCGATCTCCCGCAATCAGTAACTTGTTGTTTGAAGCAAAATCCAAAGAGATCACGGCGGCGCCGTGACCATACAGCGTTATTTTTGATTTCTCTGGCTGCGTTGTTTTTAGATCCCAGATGCGAATTCCGCCATCCACGCCTCCAGAGGCCAGCCATCGACCATCGGTCGACTCCGTGACGACTCCAATCGCCTTCTGATAGGCGCTGGGGGAATCATTGCTCCTAAATTCCTGACTAGCTGCAGGTAATCCGTTGCTGTCGCGCGGGTACCGAATCACGTTTCCATCCACAGATGCTCGAAGGAACGCGTGGGGCGAAAATACAGCTCCCGTCGAAAGTGCCTCGTGCACTTCAAGCTTGCGCACCTCTTCGACTCCACTCAACGATTTGAATGTCAATCCCGACTCGTGCGATAAAGCTAGCCGCCGCCCATCCATGTATGCGGCGACATACATGGTAGCGCCCGGCGAAAGTATTACCGGCCTCCCGCTGGACTCGATCCCATCCTTTTTGATCTTAAACTCGGTTACTGAGCCATCGGCCGCGACAGCAAGAATCGCATCCCTTTCCGGATGCGGAAATAAGCCAAGCATGGGGATGGATGACTTGCAATCCAGCGTTCTACTAGCCCGCTCGCCGCCGCGCAGATCATTCCAAAAGATGCATCCACCGCAATCCATCGAGGCGAACCATCGCCCGTCGGCACCAAACGCGCAGCCCCGCGCCGTCGTCCCATGCATATGCCGGATCACCGCCTCAGCATTGGCTGCCAGCGGAAGGGCAAAGACTTCTACGCACCCGTCATACTGGATGACTGCCGCATGCGCCCGGTTTTCGCTAACGTGGAGCGAGGCGATCGTCCCCGCGGTGCTCGTTCGTGACTTCTCACGCCAGACCTGCGCTGCGTCGCCTGATGCAGCGACCAGTTCCCGTCGAAAGCCCGCCGCAAGCAAGTCCATTTTCTCCTCATCCACGCTCAGCCCAACGACGTCAGAACTTAGCCGCAAATCCCCTGGCCAGATCGCGTGATCGGAAAGAGGTACGACACGTAACGAACGATCTTGTCCCAGACTGAAGAGCCAGCGAGAATCCGCCGAAATCGCCAGCGACACGATCGGCATGTCATGGCCTACGACAATGCGGGGCCTGGATGGAGAAGGGCGCTTCAGGTTCCATAAGAAAATGCGATGCTCTGCGCAAGCCGCCAGCCACTTCTCATCAGGCGAAAGGCAAATTGCTGTGGGTGTTTGTCCATCTAACGAGAACACCTCCACGCGATCTTTGAAGTCCTGTGGTTGAAGCGGAAGTCGCAACACCCCTGCGGGGCCCCCGGCCGTGACGACCGACCGCCGATCCCGGAAAAACGCGAGCGACAGGTTCGATCCACTCCCGAATGCCTTAATGGCGTGCACCGGTTCAGTGTGAAGCGGTTGTGCTGGATCCCAAAATCGAATCGTTTTGTCGTGACTTCCGGTCACGAGCCACTGGCCGTCGGGCGTGAAAAATCCCATCGACACGATGTCTGCGTGCCCATTCAATGAAACAGGCGGCGCATTCGCGTCATCTAAGTTCCATCGAAACGCCTCCTTTCCTCGCGTCGACAAAAGCTTCCTTCCATCTTTGGAGAAAGCTGTGACCAGCGGCCAGGAATTCAGGTCAAATGGGTCACGCGCGGCCTCACGGGGAGCTAAGCGATGCGCAACGGGGGGGGGCACCGAAAGATCCCACCACCAAGTTTCTCCCGTATAGTATGTTGCCGCGAGGCGCGACGCATCGGAGCTCAAGGTTAGCCGAACCACGCCGCGAAGGGCGACGGATTTGTCGATTGCAGCCTCGGGGCGATCCAAGGTCGCGAGTCGTTGTAAACCGGACTCGGAATGCTCCAAGATATGAATGATGCCTTCGTCATCGGCAATGGCTAAACGCTTAGCCGCATCGCCGAGTTCCAAGCTCCTAAGTGGTTTACTCGATACGCGGGTGCGCAGCGGCGCGCCCAACAATTGCCCATCCGCGAAGGGCCATTCGTAGGCAAAACCGTCCTCCGCAACCACCAGCAGCCGATCTTCTCCAGCGGGAATAGCGAGCTTAACAGGCACGGATGGCAACTGGGCGGCGCTTTGCGACCAATCTTGGCTCAGCAAATCGCGAGCAGTTTGTTCCGCCGCCTGAAAGGGAATTTTGCCATACCGCTCAACTTCTTCATTTGCAGCGATTGCCAGTAACAGCCCGCGCTGCGGATGCCGCGCGGAGGCGAGTCGCGCCTCAGCTGCGAGCCGACGCACCTCCGACTCGTGCGCCGATCTCGTCGCTGCGGCCGCGCTCAGTGTCGCTGAGACTTCGTTGGACTTGGCCAGACGGGCGCGCAGATTCGCGACCGACGCAAAATAGGATGAAACACCTAAGCCCAGTAGCGAGGAAAGCAAAAAGAGCAGGACGAATGAAGTAGTCATCGGCGCCTGCCGCATCCAGCGCAGTAACGTTTCCGTTCGGCTAATCGGCCTCGCCAGAATCGGAATCTCCGATCGGACGCGCTGGAGTTCGTCTGCCAATTCCAGAGCCGAGGGGTAGCGTCGTCGTCGATCCTTCTGAAGACATTTCAGGATAATCGTTTCGAGATCGCGAGTTACTTTCAAATTGAATTGACGGGGACTGGCGGGGTCGACCTCAGCGACCTGCCGCAATACTTCTGTCAGCGATGACGACTGAAAAGGGGGGCGGCCCGTGACCAGCGCATAGAGGACGGCGCCTAGCGAATACACGTCTGACTCAATGCCTACTTCGCGGTTCTTGCCGCTTGCTTGCTCGGGAGACATGTACGCGGGCGTGCCCATTATCACCCCGGTGCGCGTATTCCAATCGCTGCCGGACTGTAGGTCCTTTGCCAGGCCAAAGTCGGTCACTTTGGGGATGCCCTCGCGCGAGAGCAAGATGTTTCCCGGTTTGAGGTCACGGTGAATGATCCCCCGCTGGTGGGCCGCATAAATCGCTCGTGCCACCGGCTCCATGATTTCCGCCGCACGCAACGGATCTAGCGATTTCCCTCCGAACTGGCTCGCTAGTGTGCCTCCGTCGACATACTCCAATGCACAATAGGGGACGCCGTTAACTTCTCCAATTTCATAAATCTGCACGATGTTGGGATGTTGCAGTTTGGCGATTGCGTTCGCCTCGGCGCGAAATCGCGCTAGTTGCTCTAACCGAGCGCCGCCGTGCGTCAAAATCGTCTTGAGGGCCACGGTTCGATTGAGCGAGAGATTGCGCGCTTCATAGACAATTCCCATGCCCCCCTGGCCGATCACGCACTGCAATTCATAGCCGGGAATGTCTGGCAGATCCCGACTCAATGCGGCTTCGTAATTCTCGCGCTGCGAGGTCGATTCGCCTCCGATATTGAAAGTCTCGGGGGCCGAATCGAAACGCTTTAGCGCCTCAATCTTGTTTCGCAGCTCTGGTAGATATTCCGGGCTTTCGGCACAAAGATCCTCAAGAACTGGTTCGAGCCCGCCCGCCCGCTCGCGCTCCCAAACTGAAAGCAGCTCGTCCACCTTCTTGTTTGAATGATTCATAAGCGTCGTTTTGGCTCAAGCTATCGAGCATCGGGTCTAAGAAGTATAGTGAGGCGACTTTCGTATTTCTATCAACCCAGCGGAACTGTGCTGCATTACGGCGACTCGGCGCCCCAGATGAATGACCACTCGGTTGAATTGACATCCTGCCTCATGCGCCTTCAAGCAGGCGATGAGTCCGCGCGCGGCGAGCTCTTGACTAGGTCGCGAGCCCGACTCGAGCGGCTGGCCAGACAGATGTTACGAGATTTCGGACGCGTCCGACGCTGGGAAGACACGCTCGATATTTATCAGCAGGCGGCGATGCGGCTCGACCAGGCGCTAAAAAGCGTCGCCTTGGAGACACCGACTGATTACTACCGCTTAGCCGCATGCCAGATTCGCCGGGTGCTCATCGACCTGGCGCGGCACTACTATGGACCGGAAGGGCCCGGAGCCTTTCATCGATCCGCCGCCCTAGCGCCGAATTCAGAAACTTGTCGACCTGACGACAATGAGCCAATGGACGAAAGCCGAGATGGCGGGCAACTTGCCCTTTGGACCGATTTCCACGCCATGGTCGAACGTCTGCCGACGGCACAGCGCGACGTGTTCGACCTGCTTTGGTATCAAGGACTGACCCAAGAGGCGGCCGCCGAACTTCTGGGGGTAAGTGATCGGACCGTGCGGCAGCGGTGGCGCGAAGCGCGACTTGCCATTTCCGCCGCGCTCAAGGGCGAGTTGCCTTTCTAGAAATGGACTCGCGGGCGTGCTGTAAGTCCTATTCTTGGCATAGTTTAAGGCTATTTGGAATTATGTGCTTCCGCTTCCTTGCGTCGCATCCGCTGGAATGGGTAATGCTCAACCTCTCCTTGGGGCTTTTCGAGCAGAACCATCTTGGAAAATCGCGGAGCAAGGCCATGTGGACTCAAATATCCGATCTCTTCAGCGGCAAGCCAGTGAAATCCTCGGTCAGAAAGGGCAAACGACGGTCCTTGCAGATGCAGCAACTCGAAGATCGCCGCGTCATGACGAATTACCTCTTGCTGGATTGGTCACCTGACCACATTCAGGGTGAGCTTACCCGTGGCGGCTTCGAGGAAGCGTTTAATGCAGTGAGACTTGCGGACGGTAATCGCCCGGCGTTTCTTGATTATGACGGGAATCGATGGATTGAACAGTCCGATATTTCCAGCATGGCTGTCGGCATTCGCCAGCGGGTTCAAGAACTTCTCGCCGGATATCCGGTGGAGGTGATCGATGGCGATTTCCTACAGCAATCCAACTGGGGTTTGAATAATCTGCTTTGGGGAATGGAGCGACAACAGGATAACGTCTACACGATGTACGTCGGGGGTTGGAGCGGGAAAGATACGCAAGAGTTCACCACCTTTGGCGAAGCATATCAGGCCCCTGTTGGTTTTGTGAATGAATATTACGCGATGACATACCCGACTTCGATCGCTCATTGGATGAGCGGTAATTCCAGCGCCGGCCCACAGGACTTTATTAATAAGAACGCCCAAACGATCGTGCATGAGTTTGGTCATCTGCTTGGCGTGGGGCATGTCTACGGCAATCCCGAAGGCGATCCGAATCTCATGAACTACAGCGCCGATCCCGCCAGTTCTTATCTTCCGAACGCGGAGTATCCTTTCATTACCCTGAAGGACTCCCAAAACGTCGAATACTGGGGGCGACAGAATCCAGCAGTCGAAGTTTGGAATTCACTTTCGTTTGAACCGGTGAACACAGGCGTGTACGGAAGCATTTATCAAAACACTCACCCGCATGATGGCCACTCCGATTCAAAAGCGGGTGGGCTTATCGCTAACGGGACTGAGTTAATTGTGTCGGGCACCACTGCAGCCGACTCCATGAATCTCGCCTTGGGCAAGTATCTGACTCTCCATATCAATGGCGAGAAAATGACGATTGATCCAACCGGGTTCACCAAGGTCACCGTGCAGGCCCAGGGAGGCTTCGACTCCGTCGCCGTGCAAGGGACCGACCTCAACGAATCGCTTGTTATCCGTCCTCGCTCGGGCGAACTCACCAGCGGCTCGCTGCGGGTC
>JBKJSI010000689.1:0-7599 GCA_046595915.1 Pirellulaceae bacterium | reverse complement strand
GACGCGGTTGGCGTCTGCGAGAGCTGCAAAACCGATTCGCGCCCGCTGGAACGGCAGCGTTCGGTCGCCTTCGATATGCTCATGCTCGGCGTCGCCCTCGGCAAACGCGATGAAGATACGCTAATCACGCTCGCCGGACGACTCGCCCGGCTCGATCGCGAGATTTCAACCGAAGAAAAAGCCAAGCTCGCCGACCTCGCGGGCGGAAAATCACTCCCCGAACTCGCCAGCACCCTGCTTCGCGCCGTCGATCCCGATGCAATCCTCCAAAAGGCAGCCGAGAACAATCACTTACCGCCCGATGCCGCGCCGGAGCAATTAGCGCCCACAGAGCTAGAAACCGCCGCAAAAACCCTTGCCGACAAAGCCTGTGCGCCTTTTGACTTGCCCGCACTCCGCGACGCCCTCGCCAAGTCCAAACAAGAAGCCGAGCAAACGATCGACGTCGTCACGATCGACAAGGTGCTCGACCGAGGCTTTGACGCGAAAGCCAAAGAGCGCGCCGAAACCCTCCTCAAATCCTTCCGCGAGTACATCGAAGAAAACCAAGCCGAAATCACTGCGCTACAGATTCTCTACAGCCGCCCTTACAAGCAGCGGCTGACCGAGCCGATGCTCAAGGAGCTCGAAGCAAAACTCCGCGCCAAGTACGCCAGCTGGACGGAAGATCGCCTTTGGGACGCCTTCGCCGCCGCTAAGCCCGAAAAAGTAAAAGGCCGCACGCAGGTCGGGCGCTTTGCGGATTTGGTATCGATCGTCCGCTTTGCACTCGAGCAACAGCCCTTCCTCGCCCCCTTCGCCGATTCCGTCAGTGAGCGTTTTGACGGCTGGCTGAAACAGAAAGCCAAAAGCAACGCCCCATTCACGCCCGAGCAGCTTGATTGGCTCCATCTAATTCGCGACCATATCGCCACCAGCCTCAGCATCGAGCCCGACGATTTCGAATACGCCCCCTTCAGCCTCCGCGGCGGCCTCGGCAAGGCGCATCAACTCTTTGGAAATGATTTGAATAAGCTGCTTGAGGAACTCAACGAGGCGCTGGCGGCATGAGCACAGTGAGCAACAAAAGGAAGAAGGGCGAGCACTTGCCAGCTATGAGCTCATTGAACAATTCGAAAGTTTACGCCGCTATCGAAGAGTCCACAGTTGAAACGCCTCGAGAAGATTCTGAAAAGGTTATTCTCCCAAAAGGCTGGCGATGGGCTCCTCTCGAGGAGCTATCCAGAGTAGTCCGAGGCGGCTCTCCTCGACCAGCGGGCGATCCGCGTTATTTTGGAGGCACAATTCCATGGATAACAGTTGGGCCGATCACGGCGGATTCATCTGCCTATCTGCGATCAGTGCCTTCAACGATCACGGAACTTGGAAAAGAACGAAGTCGGTATGTGGAAGTGGGCACACTTTTGCTCACAAATAGCGGCGCAACCCTCGGCGTACCAAAAATCACCTTGATCGGCGGCTGCATCAATGACGGTGTAGCGGCACTATTGGATGTACCAGAAGATCTAAAACTCTATTTGCTTTATTTTCTTCAAACGCAGACGCTAAGACTTCGGAATGTGAACCAGGGTGCTGCCCAACCGAACCTCAACACTTCAATTATCAAAGCCATAAATGTACCGGTCGCACCAGCAAGCACTCGGCACCGCATCGTCGCCGAAATCGAAAAACAATTCACCCGCCTAGACGCAGGAGTGGCAGCCCTGAAGCGGGCGCAGGCGAATCTCAAGCGTTACCGCGCCGCCGTCCTCAAAGCCGCCTGCGAAGGAAAGCTCGTTCCAACCGAAGCGGAGCTGGCAAAGGCAGCCAAAGTCAAAGCAAAGTTTGAGACCGGTGAGCAACTCTTAGCGCGAATCCTCAACGAACGCCGCAAAAACTGGCAGGGCCGCGGGAAGTATACGGAGCCAGTTGCGCCGAAAGCGGCGGACCTGGGGCCGCTGCCGGAGGGATGGGCCTGGGCGAGTATTGAGCATGTCTCCAATGTTGTTCGAGGATCATCGCCTCGCCCCGCAGGCGACCCAAGGTATTTTGGCGGCAATGTTCCCTGGATTACCGTCGGCCCCATTACTGCCGACAAAAGCGATTATTTAAAGATGGTGCCCGAAACCCTGAACGAAGTCGGGCGCGAACACAGTCGCTATATCGAGCCACATACTCTGCTACTTACAAATAGCGGAGCTACGCTTGGCGTCCCCAAGATTTCGCTCATTGGAGGGTGCATCAATGACGGCGTCGCAGCATTGTTGGACGTTGATTACCCGCTAAAACTCTATTTGCTGTATTTTCTCCGTACGCAAACCGAGAGTCTTCGCAACGTAAATCAGGGGGCTGCCCAACCGAATCTCAACACATCAATTATCAAGTCGGTTGCCATCTCGCTGCCGCCACTCCCCGAGCAAACACGAATCGTGGCTGAAGTAGAACGTCGGCTCAGTGTGGTGGACGAGTTGGATGCGATGGTAACCGCCAATCTCCAGCGCGCCGCCCGGCTGCGGCAGTCGATTTTGCAGAAGGCATTTGAGGGGAGGCTCTGAAGTGGGCCAAGAATTCGAATTAACCGCGATAAGCTTTCTTTTCCTGGGGCAAGGCGATGATGAGTCTTGAGAAGACGATCGATAAGAAGACTGGTGATGTTCGAACGGAAGCGCTCGATCTCAGCTTCGGCGAGATTGCAAACCTTCACAAAAACCACGAGCTCATCATTCAACCAGAGTATCAACGGCTTTTTCGGTGGTCGGTAGAGCAAAAATCTCGCCTCATCGAATCTATCCTCCTAGCTTTACCTATCCCGCAAATTTTTGTGATTGAGAATGACGATGGTGTGTACGAATTAATCGACGGATTGCAACGCGTTAGCACGGTATTGCAATTTGTTGACGCAAAGTTAATTGAGATGGAACCGTTCGAGTTAGAGGGCTGCGACATCGTCAAAGCGCTTAACACGGAGTCCTATAAGTCGCTCCCCATGAGCCTAAAGCTGCGACTTAAGCGATCTACGGTTCGAACCATAGTAATAAAGCGACAAAGCAAGTCGTTCCTACGATATGAGATGTTCAAAAGACTAAATACCGGTGGATCGCTTCTGTCACCACAAGAAATAAGGAATTGCTCAGCGCGCATGCTTGGCAATGATGGCGCCGCCTTTTACAGTTTTCTCAAGAAAATGGCTGATACCGAGGACTTCAAACGTGTAACGCTGACGCTTTCGCAAGAAGATTACGAGCAGAAGGGTAATGAAGAACTCGTCCTTCGATTTTTTGCCGCCAAGAATGCTCGAAACTTGTTTAAAGGCAGTGTGCGGGACTGGCTGGATGATTTTATGGAATCCATTCTTCTGAAGACGGTAGAGTTTGATGTCGAGAAGGAGGGAGAAGAGTTCGCCGAACTCTTCAAGGAGATTGCAGATCGATTGGGAGAATCTGCGTTTGTTAAGTTTCGCGATGATTCTCCAATCGGCGGATTGGCTCCAGCATATTTTGAAGCCGTCAGTATTGGTTGTCTTGTCGCGAAGAAGGAGTTCACATCAAAGGCTGCGAAAAAAGTTAAAGCGGCATTGACGGCGCTTGTGCAAACGGCCCCGTTTCGTGAGGTGACCGGCCCTGGCGCAAATAGCAAGTCGAAGCTCGAATCGCGAATTAACTTGACGGCGGAGGCGATTCGCAAAGCATGATTTCAATCGAATCCGAAATCGAACAAGACTTGGCTTGGCGGGAAGCAGAGATGGGAACGCTCAAGCTCATCTTAGCCTCGTCAATATCACACGAGACACGGCGAAAGGCGCTATTGCGTGCTTGTTGCGCGATGCTTTATGCACATTATGAAGGATTTTGCAAATTCTGTTGGTCGTTGCTCCTCAACAATATTCAACGAGAAGCAGCATTTCGACGCGACCTAATCGAGCCGGTCGCGATAAGGTCGATGATATCGATTTTCAGAGGACTCAGAGGGCAACATTCTGACGAGGCATTATGGCGATTCTCACATTCTGAGTTTGCTGGACATTTAGGCGAAGTCGCGACTTTCCCGGATGAGATTGATACGGAGTCGAACCTGTGGCCAAGGCTCTTTAGAGAGATAAATGAGAGCTTAGGATTAAATTGCCACGAGATTGATACCCACCAGAACATGATTGGTCAGCTAGTTGGTAGGCGTAATGAAATTGCCCACGGTGAGAAACTTGAAATTGATAGTATTTCTGACTTTCAACAGTTCGAGCATGCAGCAGTGATCGTAATGTATGAACTGGCGATTGCCGTTGAAGAGTGCTTGCGGAACAAGTCCTATTTACGAAGTTACCAAGACCCTGCCACCCTTATTTGACTCCTCCCCGAATGTCTGATTCCACCGGCCTCGTCCAAGGACTCTGGAACTACGACGACATACTCCGTGATGACGGGCTGTCCTATTACGACTATATCCAGAAGTTGACGTTCGGCCTTTTCTTCATGATGGCTAGTGAAAAGAGCTGCCCACCGCTTAATAATCCCTCGGCAATTCGCAGGACAAAAGGCTGTTTTTTTTCAGCCTTGGGCGCCGAGGTCCGTTTTCCTAAAATCAGCGATTTTCCCACGTGGGAAAACTCCGATTTTCAAGAAAACCCGCATCCTTTCGCTATCCCAACAATCCCGAACGGGCTTTCGATTCACCTCACGGATGCCACAATATTACGAATTTCAGCCAACTTTTGTCACACAAATGGCGCCACCTTTTCGCAAAGATACAAACAGGCCCCAGGGCGCATCGCCGGAGCCCAACCCACCGCTGCGGAGATTCCAAATGTTGTTTCAACAAGTATCCGAACCTGAGCATCTTGAGCATGTTGTGAGTACCTTGCCCCAGGGAGTGAGCATCTTGAGCATCTTGATCACCTTGCAAAAACAAGCCCTTTTTCAACCGCCCTCGTGAGAGCTCCTCGAGATTGGACGGCCCTCGCGTTGGTGGCAACGCACTCGCCACCAACTGCCACCATCACCGAGAGCTCGCCACCATCGCCACCATCGCCACCATCGCCACCAACCATAACAAGCCCTTTTTCATTCCTCCCCCGTGCCCGTAGCCAAATGCCGCTCCTCCAATAGAAGCCACCCCAGAAAATGTCCTCCAGCCCCAATGCCCTCGTCCAAAAACTCTGGAACTACTGCAACATCCTCCGCGATGACGGGCTGTCGTACGGCGATTACGTCGAGCAGTTGACCTTCCTCCTCTTCCTAAAAATGGCCGACGAGCAAACCCGCCCGCCGCACAACAAAACCTCCCCGATCCCCAAAGGAAAAGACTGGCCGACGCTGCTTGCCAAAGATGGCGACGAGCTCGAAGCCCACTATCGCCACACGCTCGAGGAACTCGGAACCGAGTCCGGCATGCTCGGCGTCATCTTCCGCAAGGCCCAAAACAAGATCCAAGACCCCGCGAAGCTCCGCCGCCTGATCGTCGACCTGATCGACAAGGAGCAGTGGTCAACCCTCTCCGCCGACGTCAAGGGCGACGCCTACGAAGGCCTGCTCCAGAAAAACGCCGAAGACGTCAAAGGCGGCGCCGGACAATACTTCACCCCGCGCCCGCTAATCGCCGCGATGGTCGACGTCATCGCCCCGCAGCCCGGCGAAGCGATCTGCGACCCCGCCTGCGGCACCGGCGGCTTCCTTCTCGCCGCCCACGACTACCTCGCCAAGCACTTCCAACTCGACCGGGCGCAGAAAAAGAAGCTCAAAAGCGGCACGTTCTTCGGCATCGAGCTCGTCTACAGCGTGACCCGCCTCTGCGCGATGAACCTACTGCTACACGGCATCGGCGGCGACTCGGAAAAAGACTTGCCCGTCGTCACCAAAGACGCCCTCGCCGGCAAACACGGCGAATACGAGCTCGTCCTCGCCAATCCCCCCTTCGGCAAGAAAAGCAGCGTCACGATCGTCAACGACGCGGGTGAGCAGTCCAAAGAATCGCTAGTCATCAACCGCGACGACTTCTGGGCCAGCACGAGCAACAAGCAGCTCAACTTCCTGCAGCACATTTTCACGATCCTCAAGCAACACGGCCGCGCGGCAGTGGTGCTCCCCGACAACGTCCTCTTCGAAGGCGGCGCCGGCGAAACCATCCGCCGCGAACTCCTCAAACAAGCCGACGTCCACACGCTACTGCGCCTCCCGACAGGCATCTTCTACGCCCAAGGAGTGAAAGCCAACGTCCTCTTCTTCGAACGCAAGCCCGCCCAAGAGAAACCCTGGACGAAAAAGCTCTGGATCTACGACCTCCGCACGAACATGCATTTCACGCTCAAGGAAAACACGCTCAAACGCAGCGACCTCGACGACTTCGTAACCTGCTTCAAAAATAAAGACCGCACCACCCGCAAAGAAAGCGAACGCTTCAAGGCGTTTACCTACGAAGAGCTAACCAAACGCGACAAAGCCAACCTCGACATCTTCTGGCTCAAAGACGACGCTCTAGAAGAAAGCGCCAACTTACCGGCGCCAGAAATCATCGCCCAAGAAATCACCGACGACCTAGAAGCCGCGCTAGAGCAATTCGCGACGATCGCCGAGGATTTGAAGTAGCGAGAAAAGGCGTGCCATAATCACTGCACCTGCGGATTGACATTCGCGCCTTCGAAGATTTTGCCGCCACGGTTTACAGGGATTAACCGGATGTCATATCCGAGGGCCATAAGCGCCTTTTTTAGAGCCTGGTATTTGCCGAACGAGTCCTCCCAGATGGCGACGCAGATAAATCTCTCACTCGGCCGATGATTCCGAAGCAGCGATTGAAGTGACAACTTAAATTCGCCGCTGTCGGTGACGGCAATACCCCGCGTGGGAATGGGAGTGAGCGTGAGGGAGTCGTCTGCTTCTTCGACCACAACGAAATCACGCAGATTCGCCGAACGAGTCAGGCCATCGTCGCTCCAGTCATGCTGAAGGTAGACACGACCAAACCGAATGATGATGGCGACCTCGCGTTTGGATGTCGAACGTGAGTGAGGGGGGATCACCGACTGCGCTGAGCGGCCTTTCTGCGCGTGAAGTTCTTTGTTTTTGGCGGCAACCTCGGACTCGAGCTCGTTCGATTTCTTCTCTTGTGCCGCGATTTCTTGGACAGTTCGGTCAAGCTCAACTTGAGCGGATGCCGCGGCGGCGATTTCCTTAGCAATTCTTTCCTCTTGCTCGGCGCGCTTCTGACGCAGGGCTAAGACTTTGGCGTAACTCTCAGAAGTCGCCGCATCGGTCAGTTTGCCCCGCGATTCCTCCCGTAGCGCGGCCGCAGATTGTAATACGGCAAGTTCATTGACTAACGCTTCAAGCTGCTCGCCTTGAGTGGCGAGGGCCGAAGTACCCGAAGCATCGGGAGTGGCCTGCGGTTCTACCTTGAAAGACAGCTTCAGCAGCATTGAAAGCAAAATCGCCAAGAACATGATGCCGCCGAAGGCATTGGAAACCGTGTCGAGCAGCAACTCTAAGCTATCGGCTTCTTCGGGTTTTCGGCGGCCCATCGGTTATTTCTCCTCGTCGGGGTCGACGGTGGGAACGCCATGGACCGGATCAATCGCGGCCTGGTCTTCGCCCAATAAATCCATTCCGACAGAGAAGCCGCGATCACGGAGTG
>JBKJSI010000679.1:0-7230 GCA_046595915.1 Pirellulaceae bacterium | reverse complement strand
CACGGGGCGGATTTGCTTTGTGGGCATCATTCCGGGCGAGGTGATTTTTTCTGATCCGCTCTTTCATCGGCGGGAGATGACGATTTTGGCCTCGCGGAATGCCTTGCCGCGCGATTTTGGGCGGATTATTCGGCTGATCGAAGATGGAAAGATCGCCACGAGGCCTTGGATCACGCATCATTATGCGCTCGATGCGCTGCCCGAGGTGTTTCCCGAAATCATCAAGCCGGAAACGGGCGTGATCAAAGCGATCGTTGACGTGCCTGAGTAATATTTAAGCTTCTCGTTTCTGTATAGAAAGCAAACCGTCTATGGTGAAATCGGCGATCACGGCGTGCCTGCTACCGGAACTGAAGGGCGCGCCGTTTGTGCTTTGGGACGATCTCGAAACTTCCTGCCGAAACGCGGCGGAGCTTGGGTTTGATGCGATTGAGATTTTTCCGGCGGATGCCGAATCTCTGGTCGAGATCAAAGCGGCCGAAGTCGTGGCGCGGCATGGGCTGAAGGTTTCGGGGATTGGGACGGGCGTTGGTTGGGTGAAGCATCGCGTTTCGCTGACGAGCGGGGACGCGGGGACGCGCAGTGCGGCGATGACGTTTATCAAGTCGATTATCGATAGGGCGTCGGAGCTTGGTGCACCGGCGGTGTTGGGGTCGATGCAGGGGCGATTTGGTGATGGTGTTTCGCGCGAGCAAGCGATTGCTTGGCTACGCGATGGGCTGGAGATTTTAGGCGAGCACGCCAAGAAGCGGGGGCAGGTGTTTCTGTATGAGGCGCTCAACCGCTATGAGACGAACCTTGTCAATCGCGTTGAAGATGTGCTCGCGATCATTGAGCCGCTGGCGACGAAGAATATTCGCATCTTGGCGGATCTCTTTCACATGAATATTGAGGAAAGCGATATCGCGGCGGCGCTGCGGCTGGCGGGGGATAAGCTTGGGCACGTTCACTACGTCGACTCGAATCGTCGAGCTGCTGGAGCCGGGCATATCGATTTTGGGCCGATTCTCAGCGCGCTAAAGGAGATGAAATATGAGGGGTATTTGTCGACTGAGGCGATTCCGGTTCCTGATCCGATGACGGTGGCCAAACAAGCGATTGCGTCGTTTCGCGAGGCGAAGAAAGTGCTTGGCTAAACCGATTTGCTCAGCCGCCGGCAAGTCCGCCGATGATCATGTAGGGCTCTTTGCCGGCGATGACTTCTTCCGGCAGGAGTGCATCGGGTGACTCATTCGAGAGGTCGCGTTTGCAGGCGAAGAAACGGAGGAAGGGGCGGCGGCGGTCGGCGCCGTGGTCGCGGATTGTTCCTCGAATCGCGGGGAAGTGCGATTCGAGGGTGTCGATCACGGCACGCTGGGTTACGGGGCCGGAAATCGGTAGCTCGATTTCGCCGGTGAGCCCGGCAAGATTCCGTAAATGAAACGGAATCAAGACGCGGATCGTAGTAATGGGCTGCGTATCACTCATGGCCGTGTTCATGGCAGAATTTGGACTTCGACCGAGAAGACTGCGGGAAGGTCGCGCACGATGGGGGACCAAGTGTCGCCCGAATCGGGTGAGCAGTAGACCTGTCCGCCGGTGGTGCCGAAATAGACGCCGCAGGAATCGAGGTTATCGATGGCCATGGCGCTTCGAAGCACGTTTACGTAGCAATCGCTTTGCGGCAGCCCATTCGTGAGGGGCTCCCACTCGTTTCCTCCGGTGCGGCTGCGGTAGACGCGGAGTTTTCCCTCGGGTGGAAAATGTTCCGAGTCACTCTTGATGGGGACAACATAGATCGTTTCGGGCTCGTGGGCGTGGACGCCGATCGGGAAGCCGAAATCGGTCGGCAGGTTGCCGCTCACTTTGGTCCACGAGTCGCCGCCGTCGTCGCTGCGAGTGACGTCCCAGTGCTTTTGCATGAAGATCGTTTGCGGACGGGACGGATGCATCGCGATGCAGTGAACGCAATGACCTACTTCTGCGTTGGGATCAGGTAGTTCGTACTTCGAGACCAGACCCTTGTTGATCGGCTTCCAAGTTTGCCCGCCGTCGGTGGTTCGGAAGACGCCTGCGGCGGAGATGGCGATGTAGATGCGATTTGGATCGGCGGGGTCGACAAGGATGGTGTGTAGGCCCATGCCACCGGCGCCGGGTTGCCAGAGCGAGCCGGAGGGATGGCTGCGGAGGCCGGGCATTTCATTCCAGGTTTTGCCGCCATCGGTGGTTTTGAAGATCGCGGCGTCTTCTGCGCCTGCGAGGACGGTGTCGGGGTCGGTGCGGGAAGGTTCCAAGATCCAGATGCGTTTGAATTCCCAGGGATGAGGCGTGCCGTCGTACCAGAGGTGTTTGCCGGTTTCGCCTTGATAAGTGAATTTATTGTCGACGGCGTCCCAGGTTGCTCCGCCGTCGTCGGAGCGCTGCATCACTTGGCCGAACCAATCGCTGGTTTGCGAGGCATAAAGGCGATTGGGATCGGCGGGCGAACCCTTGATGTGATAGATCGGCAGGCCGGACATTTGCGGCTGGCTGACTTGCCATTTTTTGCGGGCGGCATCGGACGTGATGATGAAGGCGCCTTTTTTGGTGCCGACGAGGACGCGGACGGAGGTCATTTGCTGAGGTTCCCATCAAAGGAATGTGATTCTTACTTGGTTGAATCCACCGGCGCAGGGGAGGTAATTGGGAGCAGCGCGCGAATGCGAGGATCGCGGAAGTACAGCGCGAGCCACACGAGGACGCCTCCAATCACGGGGCCATAGAATGGATCGCCCACTCTCACGTGAGTCGCGGAAGCACCGCCCAAGTAGCCTGTCAAAAGCACCGCGCCAAGAACGCGGGTCTGCGGAATTAGAAAGATCGCTGCGCATGTCACTTCGACAATGCCAATCGGCGTGGCGAGTCCCTTTGGATAGCCGAACATATCGACCCAAGCTTTCCAAAACTCTGCTGGCTGTGTGAACTTCATTGAGGCGCTGAAAAGTAGCCCAGCAGTTAGCAGCGCCGTTAAGGCCCAGCCGACGATCGTCATCACTTTGTTCTGTTTCATCGTTCATCCCTATCATGCCAAATAGCAATGCTGTGTTTACGAGTTTTTCTTACCTTCCGCTAACGACTTGAGGCTGCTCAAGCCCTTTTCGAAATCGTTGCCGATCAACTTGTCCATGTTCATGAAGAGGCCCATGACTTTGTGAAAGATGCCGCTCTCTCCCGTCATGGCCCAAATAACGCGCGTGCCGTCGCCTTCACGTTTGAAACTGAAGTCGACATCGTTCTCGGCTCGGAAAGGTCGAAGGAATTTCAGTTTCATCTTCACGAGATCGCTTGGGCGAGATTCCGAAATGGTCATCTTTCCTTCGCCGACTTTGTTATCGCCGGTCCACTCGTACCAGGCATCTTTTCCTTCCACCTTATCGCTATAGGTCATCTTCATTTGCGGATCGAGCTTGGCCCAGGGCGACCAGTCTTCCCAGGATTTGAGATTATTGACGAAGCGAAACGCCGACTCGGGTTGCGACTTGATTTGGATCTCGCGCACGACTCGAAAAGTGTTGGGACGTGTAAGGATGTAGACCAGCAAACCAAGAAATAAGACGCCGATGACGCTAAGAATAATCCACAGAATGTACATGGTTGTTGTCCGAGGGCCGAGATGTAAGTCGAGCTAGGGTAGCAGGTTGCGATGGAGATTTCCAATGCTTTTGACTGGTTTTCCGATTGGGTTTCCAACTCTAGTCGATTGGGAGAAAGGATTTCGACAAAGAACAAAATTGAAACTTCGCGTCCAGAGGAGATTTTCAAAGAACTTGCCTAGAATACCGGTCCCGATTTAACATGCGGATCAATTGGGAGTGACTCTGCCATGAATCGTCCGCGTTCCTACTCGAGTGGTTTTCTTGCCGATGGCGGGGATCGCTTGCTTTCAGGGATTCGAGCAGAAGCGCAGGCAAAACTCGCGAGATTGAGCGAGCTGAATATGTCCGCTGAGGAGAAGGCTACGGCCCGTCGTGAAGTTGAACGCGAAACCAAGAAATTGATTGCCAAGCTCGATTCGCCGTCAAACTTTTACAAAGCGAATTTCAGTTTCTAATACCACTGATACGCATATTCATAAAACTTCCCGATCGCGATTCGCTTTGCTGATTGATCTTTGAGGAATGGTTCTAGTTCCGACTGGCGCCGATCAAGCACGAGGGAAGCATTTACGTCCGCGCCTTGAATCGATGTCCAACCCAGTCCTTGGCGTGCTTTCAGACGCTGATTCACTCTTTGAAACTCATCCGCCAAAATCGCGGTGACACCATCGCGAATCCTCTCATCTGGGCAACCAAGAAGCGGAATCAGGCTCGTTTTGCTCTCGGTATCTAACGACTGAACACCAATTTGCATGCATGCCGCGACGTCGCCCTTCAGAATGCGGCGGACGTTGTAATTGACCGCGATGGAATCGACGGGCATGAGGGCGAAAAGGTAGATCGTCAACGCCCCTGCCCATAGCTGTCGATGCACGAGCCATAGAAATGATTTATCGCGGACGATTTTCCAAACCACGAGTGCGAATCCGGCGACGACTACCGAGATACCAAAGACGCCGACGATTCGCCAATGCGTCATGCCGTTGTAGCCGACATAGATGAAGAGCCGGTTGTAGACGGCGATCGAGAGCAACAAATTTTCAAAGGACCAGGCATAGGCGAGACGCTTGAGGCTCTTTGCTCGCGGATCTAATTGCGTGGCTCGATTGAATACTGCGGAAAGCACCGCCGTTGCTAGAGCCAACGCCACAGTGAGCCATGCCGCGCCTTGGTGGGCGTATCCGGCATAGTAAAAATCTTTGGGGAACTCGCGGAACCAGAGCGTTGAGAATTCGACGGCCAAATAGACCGCAAAAAGTACAATCACCGCCCAAAGCGTGTTTCGAAATGCCGCGTAATAGGGCGTTTCGACGGGTTTCGCTGAACCGTTGTCAGCGAATTCCAGTCGCAGATTCTTGAGCAAACTGAGGGGGCGGAAGAGGCCGACGGTGATCCAAGTCGTCATCGCCCAAAATAATACTTCTGGAACAGAGAGATCGAGTTGCAAGACGAAACGCGAAACTTGGTCGAAGGCTTGGACCATTTGTTTGTAAACGACGGTGACCGCGTCGGGGTTGGCCATGATGAAGATCGTAGCGAAAGCAGCCACCGCAATGATGGGGAGTGCCGCTTTGAGCAACGACATACCGTCGATCGCGGGCCGGGTCCCTCGAATTCCCAGCAGGTAGCCCGAGATGAATTGTGCGCCTGCGAGGCTGCACTGCGCGGCGGTTAGAAAAACGGTGACTAAGTGGGGAGTTAACCCAGAGAGTGAAGTTGCAAACGCAGTCACCAGCGCGAACCCGCAGGCAACTTGGAGCGGCGATCCTTGCCAAGCGAGACGAAACCCTAACAGGAGAATGAGCAACGCTTGGAGAACCAGCGAAATGCGAAAGTGGCGAACCCGCGCGCCAACCGCGAGCAGCACCGGCGCAATTCCCAGAAACGCGGCGAGGCCCAAATAACCTTGTCCGCGAAAGATGAGCAGGTCGGTGGTAACCACCATGGCGATGAGGGCGACCCATTCGCGTAGCTTCGCGCCGGCGAGCCAAATTGCGCCCGGTTGCCCCAGGAGTTGATCGATCCAGTCGATCTCTCGCGCGGTGGCCGGCTGTTCTTCGATGGTCGTCATATGCGAACTCCTGCCGGAATAGACCCCGCAAAGGGCTACTTTATTCATCCGAGTATTCTGGAGTCTACCGCTGAAGTGACGCCAAAATGCGAACAAATTGGACTCGATTTGGCGGCTTCTAAGCGATCGGCCTGAGAATACTCACAGTTAAGCTGCAATCGGGCTGCTGATTGACTCCGCTATGGCGGACAAGGTACCCTTAACTCACCGCGATGGGGAAATCGCTCCGAATTAGTGGACTCTGGTGGAGTGAACATGCGCTGCCCCTGTTTCTCGACGTTTTTTGCATTGCTAATCACCGCGTTTGTATCGCTGGCCGGATCGGCGTTGGCGTTCGATGAAGTCGCTGACTTCGACAAGCAAATTCAGCCTCTGCTCAAGACTTATTGCTACGAATGCCATTCGGAAGGCGCGAGTGAGGGGAATTTCTCCTTCGATGCGCTGACTAGCGATTCCGCGGCGAAGTCGCACCCGGAGGCTTGGTGGAAAGTCTTGAAAAATGTCCGCGCGGGCGTCATGCCTCCGAAGGATTCGAAACGACCCAGTAAAGAGGAAATCGATACGCTCGCCAAATGGATCAAGTTCTCCGCGTTTGGCATTTCGGCCGAGAGCCCTGACCCGGGTCGAGCGGTGATCCGTCGACTCAATCGCAGCGAATATGGGGCGACGATTTCGGATTTGATGGGCATTCCGTTTGACGCCGCCGTGCTCTTTCCGCCGGATGATTCGGGATTTGGCTTTGATAATGTGGGCGACGCGCTTAGTGTCTCGCCGCTGCTGCTGGAAAAATATGTTCGGTCGGCTCAAAGCGTTGTTGATCGCGCGGTTCCGAAAAAAACGTGGATCATGCCGTATCAAGAGTTTTTTGGTGGTGAGTTTCGCCCGGAAAAGGGAGACGCTCGCGGCAATGACCTAAAAGGCAAAGTCGCGGCGAAAGTCTCGCGGAGATTTGAGATTGCCGACCCGGGCAAATATGAAATGCTCGTCTCGGTAAAGCTGCATGGATCGTTTGAATTTGATCCGGGGCGCTACAACATCATTTTCACGGTTGATGGCGCAGAGCGAAGCCGAAACGAATATGGCTGGGACGAGAACAAGCTTCAGCGTTACACTTTTCGAGAAGAGTGGACAAGCGGCAAACATGAATTGGCGTTTCATCTAGAACCGATCAAAGCTGAGCCGAAACCCGACGAATCGCCGAACTTCAACTTCAACAACGACCCGAAGTTTGTGCGATTTGAAATTGCCTCGGTTCGCATCGAAGGACCGACGGGAACGGAAAAGCGAGTCCATCCGAAGGGTTACGATCAATTCTTCACCCGTGCGGAACCGCCTGCTTCAGCCGATGACCGAAAGCAGTACGCCGGCGAGTTACTTTCCAAGTTTGCGACGCGGGCGTTTCGTGCGCCTGTCGATGGGGTGACACTAGGTCGACTGACGGCGCTGGCGGAAAGTATCTATTCACAGCCCGGCAAAGCGTTCGAAGAAGGTATTGCTCATGCCATGGTGGCCGTGCTTTCTTCGCCGCGCTTTCTGTTCCGGCTG
>JBKJSI010000582.1:0-3512 GCA_046595915.1 Pirellulaceae bacterium | reverse complement strand
CGCCCACCAAGAAGGTGACGAACTCTCAGCAATCTACAGACTCAGTGATCGGTGGCAGGATGGCGAAGTTGAATATCAATCGTTTGAATACGACAGGTCCATGCCGTATCAGGAAGCACTAGATTTCATCCAACGCGAAACCGCCCACCATCGGAATTAGGCTCGCGCGGAGACCAACGGCAGACTGGCAATAATTACTTCTTCTTCCCCAGCTTCACCGCCGCAACCGCCGCCTTAAAAGCTTCGAGATCACCGGCGAATACGTTATCGAGCACATTGGCTACGACGGCCGCTCGCAACTCCGTTTGGCCAATTGCCGGCTTATAGCGAAATGCTCTTCCTTCAGCGGCACGGGTTGCCAGTCCTTTCTCGTGCATCACCGAAAGCAAGCTCATCACCGACGTGTAGGCGGGTTTATTGGGATGCGTGCCTTTTTCTAAATACTCCCGTACATTTGCCGAACCGTGTTCATGGAGGAAGTTGAGAGCGCGTTGTTCGGCGGGGGTGGGAATGGTGTGCTTCGGGCGGGCCATATGGTTACTTTGCCTCAAAAGATGGTAGTGAAACAGCAGGACCGTATCATATCTCACAAGCGATTCGCCAGTTGCCACATGAATTGGCTGCCTTCCACTAAGATTTCCTCCTTCGCTTCAGGTAGCGTCGATCGCGGGAGCAACTTTTGGTGACGGCAATACACACTCACGAGTGGGTCGTAATTGATACGAACTCGAAGAAGAAAACCCTAATCGTGCAGTGCCAGTGTGGCGCTTATGGAGTTGTCAAGCTTTGTTTGTCACACGAGAGAAAGCGAACTGTTCCTTATAAACTTGACGACCCAGGCAGGGTCCAAGTTGTATCGGACAGTTAAATTGGTTTAACCGCAGGCTCTTCTCACTATGCCAGGGTGCCTTGTTAAAATTTCCGTCAAGTTCGAGCTTTTGCAGGCGACATACGCCAACCGCTAGAATGGCGGCGAGTGCAGATAGCCGTTCGTCCGGCCCGATCGATCCGTCGTGATACCTTCCCACTTCATAGCTCCCCGGTTGGACGCCTCGGTGCGCGACGCCTCTACTCTGTTTATTACTACCCGGTGGGGTGCATAACCGACAAAATGTGATTCCGCATCGAAGTTGTATCGGCTCCTTTGAAGTAACGATTACGGGTTTGTCCTGGTGACGATGAACCGCCCCCCGACTTGAATGGCCCGTATGCCGGAAAACCTGACAGGACTGGTCGAACGAGTTACCTACCACAACCCGGAAAATGGATTTGCCGTCTTTCGTGTCCAAGTGAAGGGGCGGGATGCGTTTGTCACCGTTGTGGGCAGCACAACGTCGGTCACAGCGGGGGAACACGTCGAGGCGACAGGACGCTGGGTGATCGACCCACAGCACGGGCAGCAGTTCCGGGCCGACCAACTCATAACCACGCACCCCGCCTCTGCCGAGGGAATCGAAAAGTACCTTGCCTCTGGCGCCATTCGCAGCATTGGCCCCAAGTTCGCCGCCAAGATGGTGGCGATCTACAAGGAGCGAACTCTCGAAATCATCGACAAGGCTCCCGACTTCCTGTTGCACATCAAAGGGATCGGGCCGGGGCGCCTACAACGAATCCGGCAAAGCTGGATCGAGCAAAAGGAAGTTCGCAAAATCGTTTTGTTCTTGGCGGAGCACGGGATCACATCTGGCCGTGCCGTTCGCATCTACCGTACCTACGGGCATGAGGCAATCGCCAAGATTAAGGAGAACCCTTACCAACTGGCCGACGACATCCGTGGAATCGGTTTCAAGACCGCTGACGAACTGGCGGCGAAAACGGGTATCGACCGGAACAGTCCATACCGAGCCAGAGCCGCCGTGCTGTACACCCTGCAAGAGTTGGCCGGTGACGGTCATTGCGGCTTTCCCGAAACGGGCGTCGTGGAACGCACGATTAAGCTGGTGGAAATTGACCAGCAAATCATCGAAGTCGCCGTGAACAATGCGGTCCAGGACCGCCGTTTGATCCGAGAAGAGGTTGCGGGGGAGCCTTGGCTGTACCTGGCGAGCCTGTATTGGGCTGAGGTTGGCTTAGCGAAATCGATTGTCCGCATCGCTACGGCCCATCCCCATCCGTTACCTCAGATTGATGTGGAGAAGGCAATTGCCTGGGTTGAGCAACGCCTGGGCATCGAGTTGGCCGTAGCACAGCAGGAAGCAATTCGTCAGGCTTGCCAGCACAAACTGCTCGTCATCACAGGGGGGCCGGGGGTCGGCAAGACAACCTTGGTCCGCAGCATCCTGGAAATCTTTTCGGCCAAGAAACTGAGATGCGTGCTGGCGGCGCCGACCGGGCGGGCGACAAAACGGTTAGCCGAAACAACAGGACGTACAGCAAAGACGATCCATCGTCTTCTGGAATTTGACCCGGCCACAGGCGACTTCATACGCAATCAAGACCACCCGTTAAACGGGGACTTATTCGTTCTGGATGAAACGTCGATGGTGGATATCGTCCTGGGACATCAGGTCTTGCGGGCGATTCCACAAGAAGCCTGTGTAATCTTGGTCGGTGACGTGGATCAGCTTCCCTCGGTCGGCCCCGGCTCCGTTTTGGCTGATCTGATTGCGTCCAATGTCGTCCCTGTGGTGCGACTGACGGAGATTTTCCGCCAAGCCAGCCAGAGCCGGATCATCAAAGCCGCCTACGCCATCAATCATGGGCGACTCCCCGAATTGTCAGCCTCCGAAGAACTCACGGATTTCTACTTTGTGGAGTTGAATGAGCCAGAAGAAATTCAGGACATGCTGGTGCGGCTGGTCAAAGAACGCATTCCGGCCCGCTTTGGTTTCAACCCGCAATCTGACATCCAGGTGCTGACGCCCATGAATCGTTCGGTCTTGGGAGCCAGAAATCTGAACCAAGTCCTGCAAGCGGCACTCAATCCTGGCGATGGTGGCCCCGAAGTGGAACGATTTGGCTGGACATTCCGTATCGGAGATCGAGTCATCCAGAATGAAAACAGTTACGACCGGGACGTGTTCAACGGCGATTTGGGGATCGTGGAGATGATCAACCGCATTGAGCAAACGATGACGGTCAATTTCGAGGGACGGTCTGTTGAGTATGATTTTGCCGATCTCGATGAGTTGGCGCTGGCTTACGTCCTGTCGATCCACAAGAGTCAGGGGTCGGAGTTCCCTTGCATCGTGATTCCGCTCCACACGCAGCACTACCTGATGCTGCAGCGCAATCTGCTCTACACGGCGGTGACGAGAGGCAAAAAGCTGGTGGTCCTAGTCGGGACGAAGAAGGCCTTCGGCATGGCGGTACGACGAGTCGATACCGGGCAACGGTGCACGGCCCTGAGGATGAGGCTCCAGAAGATGTATTCGACGCCTGATCCTTCACGATCTTGCTGAACGTCAAGTTGATCCGTTCACCGCCGTTTTCAGGGGTCTGCCGAACGTCGTGTTTCGAGTTTGCAGATACGCCATCCAGATCAGTACGCCTTGGAATAACAGACGAATCAA
>JBKJSI010000498.1:0-6473 GCA_046595915.1 Pirellulaceae bacterium | reverse complement strand
AGGTGTTTTCCTCGGTCTCTTCGAGGTTGAAGACGCCTGACTCGGTGAAGGTTCCGGCGTCGTCGTAGTCGAGTGAGCCGCTGCTGGTGATGTCGAGGGTGTAGGTTCCGGTCAGGTGCGTTTCGCCGCTGGTTCCGCCGCCTTCGCTGCCGCCACCGCCCCCTTCACCGCCACCTCCCTCTCCTCCTCCGCCTTCACCACCACCGCCGCCACCTCCTGGAGGTCCACCGCCGCCGCCCCCTTCGCCGCCTCCACCACCACTTCCAGGACCGGAGCCGTAGCCGCCGCCGAGCGTGATGGTCCCTTCTTCGTGGTAGGCCGATTCGCTGGTGCTCCAGGCAGCGACGGTATAGGGTCCGGCTGAGGAGAAGGTGAAAGTCTCTTCGGCGTCGAGTTCTTCGGTGTAGTTGCTTGTTTCGTCGAGATTCGAGGTGCTCATCGAAGAGGCCGTGTATTCGAACGCGCCGGTTCGCTCTTCTTGCGTGATTTCGCCTTCGCCGGTGACGGCGACCGTGGTGAGGGTGTCGACGCTCGAAATGGCTTCGCCGGACGATTCGCTGGCGAAATCTTCGCCCTCTTCGACGGAGGTGCTCACGCCTTCATCGATCGTTTCCGAGGCGATCCAAATGCTTAGCACCGTGGTTTGCGTGCCGCTGATCTCTTCGGTGGCGTATTCGATTGTGACGGTCGAGTCGAGGTCGATCTGCAACTTGACATCGCTGGTGTAAGCGACGGTCGAGGTCGTCACATCATCGTCGGTGGCATATTCCCCGTCGCCGAGGTCGTCGAGTTCGGTGACGACGGTGCTGGTGGAGGTATACGTTCCGCTGGAGGTTTCTTCACCGAATTCTGAGGAGAAGGAGCCTTCCTCGCCGAAGGTGGAAATCGAATTCGATTCGCTCGTCGTGACAAACGTTCCCGCCGCTGCGGTGACTGTTTCGTCGACGACGGTGTAGGTCCCGGTTCCTTCCTCGGTGTAGTCGTCGCTACCGTTGGCATCGAGTGTCCAGGTTCCCTCGCGGGTGCTGCCGATGCCAGTGTAAGAGAATTCGCCGGCGCCGGTCGTGTCGTAGCGGCCGCTGCCGACGATGTCGTACACAGTTTCGCCGCTGATCGTCCAGACGGCGCCGCTGACGCTGATCGTGCCGTCGTCGGCGGTGGTGGTCGTTTCAGAGTAGCTGGAATCGGTGACGATTTCGCCGGTGTACGATTCGGTGACGCCGTTGCCGGCGCCGCCGCGCGAGAGGGTGATAGTCGAGGTTACGTTCCAATCGGCGGTTTGCTCTTCGGTGGTGGTGAATGTGCCGGCGGCGGATTGGGTCGTGGCGGTCGAAGTTTTGGTGGCGCTGAAGCTCGACAGGGGGCGTGAGCGGTCCATCGTGGCGGACATCACGGCGTCGAGATCGTAATCGACGGTCACGCTGTTGACGGTTTTGATGCCTGTTTCGGCGTAGATCGAATCGGCGATGTAGCCTGAGACGAGGGTCGAGCTGCCGCTTTGCGAATAGGTCGCGCCGGTGTTGGAGAAGCCGCCAGTCTCGTCGTAGGCCATGTCGTCGACGATTTCGGAGGTGAAGTTGTAGCCGCCGCTCCAGCCTTCCACGAGCGGCGCGGCTTCGCTGTAAAGACTTTCGGCGTCGTGGTCTTCGCTGAAGGAATAGCTGCTGATGCTGTGCGTGGTGACGCCGCCGCTGGTGCTGAAGGTGCCTGCGGCGCTGAAGACCAGCACATAAACGCCATCGACATCGAGCGAGTAGGTTCGCGCCTGGCCATCGACGGAGACGACGCCGGAGTCTTCGTAGTCATAGGTGGTGGTGAGCGAAAGGCTGGCGGTGAAGGAGCTGCCGGTGACGGTCAGCGTCCAGGCGACGACGGCGCTGCCGCTGATCGTGTAGTCGCCATTTTCGCTATCGCCCGAGCCGCTGAGCGAGATCGTGCCGGAATAGCTAGAGGCAGTAATTGCGGCGGTTGTCGCTGCGGGAAGGACCGAGCGGATGTCTTCCGAGAGGCCAACGAGCGTTGCGAAGGGAAGGACGATCGACCCTGCGGGCGAGGAGATGCCGATTGCGCCTGCGGCGGCGGCGAGGCCTTTGTTGACGCCGGCGGAAGCGCCGGTTGAAGCGGAGCCATAGTTTTCATCGGCTGGCGGCGGCTGAGGCTGTTCCTCCGGATCGGCCACGAGCGTGAAGGTGAAGGTGACCCACTCACCTTGGATTGCCTGGGCCGTTTCGTCGTCCCATTCGATGGCGCGGGCTTTGATGGTGATTTCACCCGGCTGGAGGCCCATCGGGTTGTAGATGAACTGGCCATCGGCGGTGGTGTAGGCGTAGCCATCGGCCGTTTGATCGTCGTTGTGGTCGAACTCAATCGTGATGCGGTCGAGCGAGCCATCGTTAGTGATTTCGCCGACCAGGCGGGGATCGCGCGTGATCTTATCCGTGCTCGATGCGCCGTCATCGCGCAGCAGCTTGAGTTCATCGATCACTGCGGGATCGTTGACTTCAAAGGTGAAGGTAAAATCTTCCCAGTCGCCGTAGCTGAAATCGCTTGTGCCGGCGATCGGCGTCGCCGAACGGGCGCGGAACGTGTATTCGTCTTCTTCGAGGTCTTGGGGGAGGTAAGTAAATCCGCCGCCGGTGACCGTGGTGGTTTGGCCATCGATCGTGTTGTCGCCATCATGATCGAACTGAATGATGATCCCCTCTTGAGGACCATCATCGGTGGTCACATCTCCCAGGATCGTGGCGTCACGCGTGATGAGATCGGTGTCGGACTCGCCTGTATCGCGTTTGAGCCGAAGATTGCTCACGGCCGGCGCACTCGCCTCGGCGAGCGTGAATTCAAACTCGGTCCAGGGGCCGTAGACGTATTCCGAGAATTCGGGATCCCAATCGGCGCCGCGCGCGTGAACGGTCACGGTTCCGAGCGATAAACCGCTTGGTTTGTAGGTAAACTCGCCGCTATGGGAGGCGAGAATCGAGGTATCGGGCGTTTCATCGCCGTTGAAATCGAACTCGACCATTGGAATGCCGTTGCCGCTGACTTCGAGCACCTGACCGATCAGCGAAGGATCTGTCGTGATCTTGTCATTGGGGTCGGCGAGGTTGTCATTGGCGAGGCGGAACTCGATCTCGGGACCGCGCGGCTGGGGATCGTAAGTGAATTCGATGGTAGTCCAATCGCCGAATAGCTCATTGCTTGAGCGGGGCTCGACTTCCACACCGCGAACACGAATTTCGACTTCACCCGCTTCGAGATTGCGGGGAATGTAAGTGAACTTGCCATCGGCGCCTGAGCGGGCTGTGCCATCGACGATGTTGTCGCCGTCATGATCGAACTCAATCTGAATAAACGCTGATGGGCCATCGGGATTGACGAGCAAGCCCTTCAGGCGTGGATCGGAAGTGATTCCATCGGTAGCGCTTTCGCCGTCGTCGTTGATCAGAGCGAGGTCATCGATCTCGGGTGGATCGTTGGGCGGCGGGGAATAGGTGTAGGTGAGCGTATTCCAAGCGGTGTAGACGGTGCTGCCGCTGACGATTTCTTGCGCCCGAGCTTTGACGGTGATCGATCCGGCGGAGATATTGCCGGGATCAAACAGGAAGACGCCCATGGCGTTGGACGTCGTTGTGCCATCAGGCGTGCCATCGTTATTGAGGTCGAAAGCGACGGTCCAGGGACCACTTGTCGCGCCTCCGCTCACCGTTCCAGTGACGCGCGGATCGGCCGTAATACTGTCGTACGGCGTATCGGTGTCGTTGTGGAGATGGTAGCCGGTCACCGCGAAAGTCAGCAATTGCCGCTGCTCAAGCGACTCCAGCAGCAAATTTCGCTGCAGCTTGCGATAATTCGCTCGCCGCTCTTTGGCTCGCCGATTCTTGCCCGTGAGAAAAGGAAGGATTGTTGCCCAACGCATCGACGGATCTCCGCAACGAGATGACGATCAGGGATGCCGTACGAGTCCAAACGGCAGTATTGGCCGCAGAGCATAGCGAGTGTGCGGAGCGATTGCTAGCTTCTTTTTCAGAAAATTGCGAAGGTGCTTTTGTGGCAGTGGCGGTAGCGTTGCAGCGATTTGTGACCGTCATTTGAATCACCGCTGCTAATTCCGATGCAAACGATTCAATTTGGAATTCACAATCGTTCAATTCGCGATGTGGATAGGGGATCTTTCGCATTGCTTGGTTTGGACTTGGCTTGAAGGCAACCAGTTGATTCGCTGGCGGTTACTTCCTTACAGAGACTTCGTGTTTGGCGAACTGGTCTAGTCCTTTAGCGGGAAAAGGCTGGTTTTCTTCCCTAAACGTCACACCATTATACAAGTCGTGATCCGCCAGCTCACGCCGCCTCAATCCCGCTCAAATAGGCCTGGCACACCGTAGTCAGCACGCCTTGCTCGGTGCTATCGAACGAACTGCCGACGCCAAACAGCGAAACCTGCCGCGCCTTTTGAATAGCAAACTTGAACGTGTTCCCCGCAAGCCAAGTCGGCGACTCCCCCGGGTCATTCGTGACCATCGACGCGCCGTTCTTGTAGAGCGTCACTAAATCTGCAGATTCTCGATTCACTAAATAGAATCCGCTGCCATCGGGATCGGCGAAGCTGATGTAGCCGCTGAAATTGATGTTGCAGATCGTGCCGATACTCGGATAGTTCGTGTACAGCTGCGTATCGACACTCAAGAAGGTCGGGCTCGATCCGATCGCAATGGCTGAGGCGGTGCTCGTTGTTCCCCCGTTTCGAACGAACGCGAAGAAACTGGCCGAGTTGTGGGTGTAGTTCGCGCCGAGGTCGGCGGAAGGATCGAAGGTGGTATTGATGACGTTCGGCACAGCGCCGGTGATTCCCCGGTCCACGACGAACGCCAAGCTGCCACCTGGATTGAGTTCGACCGCGTGATAGCTGGAGGATTTTAAGCTGGTGAGCATCGTTTCCTTGTCTCCACCTGCAACGTAGAGGCAATCAAGACGCTCCCACAGCCCTTGAGCGACCAGGGCGTCAATTAGCGTGGCATAGAGAGTTTTGCGGGAAGCGTCTGGCGGTGTGACGAGTCGATCGAAGAACTGCGGGGCCTCCGCGGAGTAGGAGGGACGCCGCAGTGGCTGCCCGCTAAACGGCTTAGGCGTACGAAACACTCGCTTTCCAGGCAGATCGAACATCGAACATTCCTTTGAAGAGAAGCCTCCTTTACCAAGAGAAAGCCCAGCGTGGGCGATTACACGAATTCCGGTTGAAAATCCGGATCGTCGTAGACCGAATAGAACCCGCGATCCAAGCACGCGCGACCCGATGCCATGATGAGGGCGACAATGCCGTCGATCCGTTCGGGGCTTCGTTTCTTGCTTGGCTTCCAATTATCGGCCGCGTCTTTTTCAATCGAAACATTGCCGGCCATCCAACGCAGCACCGGGTTACCGCCGTGTGCCAGAGTTTTGGCGAGAATTAACTCTTCGAGCTTCTTGGTCGGCGAGTTCATCGACGCGAAGCCTTGCCCGAATGCGACAATCTCAAAGCCATCCCCGGAGAGTTGCGAAGTGATCTGCGTCGCATTCCACCGATCGACCGCGATCTCCACGATTTTGTAGCGCTGACCGAGTTCGACAATGGTGTTTTTAATGCGGTCGTAATCGACCACTTCACCGGGTGTCGCCTCGATCAGCCCCTGCTTGATCCACTGCCGGTACGGCACACGATCCTTCTTCTCGCGCTGTCTTGCCCCATCTTCCGCAACCCAGACCCAGCAGAGCACGTCGTAGCGGTCATCGCTGGGGAAGACTAACACGAAAGCCGAGATATCGGTGGTCGAGGATAAGTCCAGCCCGCCATAGCATTGCCGCCCTTCGAGGTTTTCTGGGACCGACGAGCATGCATCCCACTTCTCCATCGAAAGCCATCTGACATCTTGCTCCGTCCATTGATTGAGGCGGTAGCGACGGAACGTATTCTCCTTGGCAGGCGATTCTCGTGCTTCCCGACAATCCTCGCCGAATTGCGTGGCGACCATCGTGATGCCGAACGAGGGGTTGGCCTTCTTCCAGGTTGCTTCGGTCGTCCAATCATCATTGTCGTCGGCTGCGGCAACGAACCCAAAGAACGAACTATCTTCAATCGTCCCTTCGATCACCTGCTTGGCGTAGGCGTGCTGTTCCCAGCAGATCGAGTGCTTGTCGTAACCGGCCGTGGTAATCGATAAGTGCAACGGTTGCCTTCGCGCCGATCCCGCATAGAGGAGGGTGTCCCACAGCTGCCGGTTCTTCTGGGCGTGAAGTTCGTCAATCAGGATGGCGTGAGCGTTCAATCCTTCCTGCGCCGACACGTCTGCTGAGAGCGCCTTGTAGAAGGAACGTTGCTGCGGGAAGACAATCCGCTTCGTCGATCTCACCACGTTGAGGCGACTCGACAGATGCGGACTCGCCTCTACCATATTGGCCGCCTCGGTGTAGACGATCGGGATCAGGCTTCGATCGTCTAC